>JAUVDE010000298.1 GCA_030595485.1 Draconibacterium sp. | reverse complement strand
TTCAATTGATTTTTACGACTAATTTTCAGTAATGCAAAATCAGGTAATCTTCTTCTTTTAATGTGTTTTCTAATTTTTTGGGCACCTTCCGGAATTGTGAACTTTTATCTAAATGGTGTTGAGTTGTTTTAAGAAGTGGCATGTAATTCGCCTCTACCAGGAAATCGCCTTGTTCATTCATCCACTTGTATAACTGTTTTATAAGGTCATCCTTAATATTTTGAAATTCTGGATTCTTAGCCAGATTTGTCCTTTCAAACGGATCGTTTTCAATATCATACAATTCTTCAAACGGAATATGTTTGAATTTTTCGGCACCACGTTTCAAAAAGGCGTTCACATATTCATTGTCGCCATAATTTTGCTCAACTACTTCTATCGAGTTAAAATTTCTGATGTATTTGTATTTATTACTACGCACCATTCTTGATGGAAAAACAGCATCGCGTTGAATGTTCTGATTGGTTTGAACCCCGTAAACATATTCGTGAATTTCATCCTCGTTTCCCTTTAATGTTTTCAGGAAACTACTACCATCCATATTCCTGGGAGTCTTTCCTCCTGCAATTTCCATAAAAGTTGGTAGTACATCGGTGTAATGTATCATTACATCCGACTTGGTGTTTGGCTTTATAACACCCGGCCATCGAACCACAAATGGTACGTTTAAACCGCGATCGTAAACTGTAAATTTGCCGCTTGTTCCATGGTCAGCGCTATAAATAAAAAGGGTATTCTCATCCAAATATTTGTCCACCCACTTGAGTATTTCCTCCAGTTGTGTGTTGTCTTCTTCAACACTTCTGTAGTATCCGGCCATTCGTTTTATTTTATCCGGATTATCCAAATTACCTTGATTGAAAGGATAAAATTTAAAATCATCGGCTGTTTTACCCTTTACATCGAAATAAGGCCCGTGCGGATATTCCGATGTAATGTACATACAGAATGGTTTTTCGGCAGATTTAAAATAATTTTGAATTTCCTTTAATGGAATATAAGGTCTTGGTACGCCTTCTTTTTTAACAGGTTTCCATTCTTGTCCCCAGTCGTAAACACTATTCGGACCAACGTGACTTTTCCCGGCCAGAATAACTTCATAGCCCAACTCTTTCATGTAAGTTGTTGTACTAACCTGATTTTCTTTTGTTTTGATATGATTTAAGAAACAACCGTTTTTCAAGGGGTAATTTCCGGTGTATAGTTGAGAACGGCTAGGTGCACAAATCGCTTGTCCGGTAAAGGCATTTTCAAACAACAAACCTTCTTTTGCCAAACGGTCTACCGCAGGAGTATGTATTTTCTCGTTTCCATAGCAACCATAATCATACTTGTCCTGGTCATCGGCCAAATAAAAAATAATATTTGGTGCTTTTGTTTTAGTCGTGTTATTTTCTTTCACGATTTTACTTGCCCATGTAACATTTATAGTAGTTATCAGGCACACTAATAAGAAAATTATTTTACGTTTCATATCGATAATTTTTGATTCAAATTCAGATTGAACTAATAGCCCATTGTTGAGCTCTTTTATTATATTGAAATTTTGTAGAAATATGTATTCGTATGTAATCATAAATGTAATTTGTATCAGTTTGAGCCAATCTTTCATTTTTTCGGAAGGTCATCTGCAAACCAGGTAAATTCGTCTTCATAAAACTTTTTGAATCCGGCATGATTCAATTCTCCTGGTGCAGGAATCCAATTGCTGCTCCAGGTTACCATATAGGCTATATTCCTTGCAATAGAGTCATTTTTAATTGGATGAAGCAAACATTTTATGTACCAGTTTTCAATCGTTGTATTCTTCAGTCCTTTACGAACACCGGTTTCGGTTATTGCAGCAACTTTATTTTTCGTTTTAGCTAAATTTACTACCAGCCTGCAATTTTCAAGTAATTCTACGCTGTAATTATCGGGGCCATAATAGTCGAACCCAATAATGTCGACAAACTCATCTCCCGGATACCTTGTTTCGTAAGTCTCCTTTTTAAGTTGAGCTGGTTTAGACGGGCTATAAGCATACAAGAAATTGTGTACACCTTTCTCGTCTCTTAAATATTTTACTGAGTATTGCCAAACTTTTTTATAAACTTCAGGAGTGCAGTGTTCTGCTCCCCACCAAAACCAACTTCCTGTATTTTCGTGAAAGGGGCGGAATATAATTGGAATTAAGCGACCTTCATGCTTTAGCTGATTGGCAAAGTTGGCAATTGAATCCAAGTTCCTTTTGTATTCGAGATTTAAGTCACCACCCGGCAAAATTCTGGACATTACAACTCCTGTTGTGTCGTAAAAGTTTTTACCTGTTGCAAAATTCTTTGCGTGCCAACTAAAAGTAATAATTCCACCTTCGACATGTGCGTGTTTTACCGCATTCGTAAGTCTTTGAAAACCATAGTTAAAATCGAAACTAAAAATCGCAGGAAAATCACCAACAGCTTGAAGTACATCAGATGTCTTTTTACTGGCTGAAATATCTTTCCAGTTCTCACCTTTAATATTTGTATTGTGTGCCCCAAAAAGAATATGCTTTCCTGATTCTTGTTTTAAGAAGTCACGAAGACGGACGGTTTCTACAGTTGCCTTCTTGTCAACCAGATTCTTATTGCTGCCTTTTTTCTGAGAATTTGCCAACGAAGAATTTGTTGCTAAAAACAGCAAAAAAACAGCAAAAAAGAACAGCTTAATTATTTTTTGCAAATGGAATTGTATTCTCATCTTGTTTCTCATTGGTTATTATCTAATTGCTTATTTTACTTTTTATCCAAATTGCTTTATACTTTCAGTTCATCCTTCAGGTTATCGTACAATTATTCAATTATTTGTTTCCATTCCTTTTAAATACAAATACTCATAAACCAACCAGGCATGAATATGAGAACAATAAGTCGTCCTTACACTTGTGTCAAATTTTTGCGATTGTAATCCTTCGCTTGGTAAAATGGAAGAATCAACCGAGTCGAAAGCACTCCAGTGAGTTGTCCAGTAATTTGGGAAAAGAGTAGATTGATTTTGCAAAGTTTGCATTTTAAAAAGACTCCAGGCTGCTTCTTTGTTCCACGAAGAAAGACCAATTACAAGTGGGCCGTTTAATGAAAACCATATTCCCCCATTCTCGCGGCTTCCAAAATACAATTCAGAGATTTCCATTTTTTCTTCCTGCCGGGCTCCAATTTTTTCAGAATCTAAAATTCTATTTTTAATCTCCTGATATAAAACTTTTTTCCTTTCAAGCGGGTAATTGGGATTTTGCATTAAAAAACCCTGTGGCTCCAAAAACATATTGTCCTTACCAATCTCTTGCCACGAAAAATACATTCTTCTTGCAAAAGTTCTGTCGCCATGGTCTTTCAAAAAGTTCTTCCAAACCTTATCGCTATACGATTTCATATCTTTCGAAAAACGCAAAGCATAATCTTCATTGTCTTTTAAAACCAAACTCTCGGCAGCCAGTTTTAGTTGTTCTGCCAACTGTGGGAAATAGGATGTTAACATGGTTGTATTCATGTGCGATTCGTTTGAACGAAACGAGGCATTGTATTTTGTTTCCATCCGATAAAAAATAATATCGTTCCAGTCTGAGTTACGTAATCGAACCAATCCTTTGGGGCCTAATCCCACTTCGTATTTAAAGTACGAATAACTCTCTCCTGCTCTTTCCAAAACAGAATTGCTTCGCTTGGTTAAATAATAAGGAACCTGCTCATTTAGGAATTCATAGTCTTTAGTAATCCGAAGGTATTCACTCAGCAGCATGAAAAAGTACAATTCCTGATCGCTGGTATAGTAGTATTTCGATGTAGATATACCATAACCTCTTTCGTTAAAGGGAATGTTGCCATTGGTATAGCACTTTTTTAAAGTATATCGCATTATTGATTTTGCCAGTTCCGGATTAGTGTAACAAGCGGCTAAACCGTGCTGCAAATGATCTCTTGGCGCAGCTCTAACTCCACGCGAAAAGAAGTACATGGTAGCCTGTGGTATAAATGTTTCTTTATAGAAATCAGAATAGGTAGCAAGCACCTCAAGATTATAGTTGTGCCAGATTAATTCGTTACGAAGTTTTTGGTCTTTTTCGCCCTCATACGTAAGGACTTTATTTGCCCAGTCTTTTGTGAAAATTCCTTCCGTATGTATATCAACATCCACAGGAGTATTTACTGCTTGTTCAAACTCTACAATTGTTTCTTGAATTTCTTTTTCACTGGAAGCAGAACTGTATCCTACAATAAAATTGAGCGTAAGTTCCTCGCCAGCAGCCAAACTAAAATCACTCGAATTACTTAAAGTTTTCCCTTCAAATGTAAGTTGAGAAAATTCGTTAAACGCTTTCAGGAAAAAGATGGGCGGAAAATATTCTTCGTAGGAAGGAGCATTTCTATTAATTGGTGGAAATACATTTTCAAGATTATCGGGCTTTGTATATAACTTTATCAGATCGTTTGATTTAGTACTGGTGGTGACGTATTTAAAGTCTTTGTCGTCATGAACAGACATTTGTTCATACTCGTAAATGAGTTGCTCTTTATAATTGATTTTTGAGCTACGTTTACCCTTGTTTTTAATGGTAATCGAAAATAACACACCTGACAATCCTTCATTTATTTTAGCCGAAGGTTTCACATTCAACTGACGTTTTACTTCGATATCATCAATCTTGTAGATATACTCTCCATAGCCCAACCCAAAGTTTCGTTCTACATTAG
>JAUVDE010000023.1 GCA_030595485.1 Draconibacterium sp. | reverse complement strand
TTAATAGGCATAAAACGGAACTACATCAACCACTTTCCCATCCTTTTCAAAACGGTCGGTTTGGTTCATTGTAACCAGTGTTCCACGTGAAAATTCGAAAAAGTCCATTGCCTCGTAAAGTCCATTTAGCTCTTTTTCAAGATTATCTTGCTGCAAATCGCTACAAACCTGCACCACCTCGAGTACCTGATCTTTTCCAAAAGCCACAAAATCGCAAGTATTTTTTTCTGAGAAATAATACAATTCGGTGTACAAATTTCGGAGTTTTAGAAACACTAGATTCTCTAAAAGTTGTTCCACTTTTCCTTCTACTGAAAATGTACTGGCTGCCACAAAACCCGTATCTATAACATAAACCTTACGAGGATTTACCATTTGTTTGCGCGTGGAGTAACTAAATTTTGGCAAATAATGCATTAAAAATCCAGCTTCCAAATAAGATAAATAGTCCACGGCCGTACTCGTAGTTTTTATTCCCAGTGTATTTTTTAGCTGATTTCCTGTGATTAGTTCTCCCACGTTAAGAAGCAAATAAATGGCCAAACGTTTAAACGATTTCAAATCGCGCACACCAAAACGAAGACCAATTTCGCGTACTACAATGTCGTCGAAAAGTTGACTTAAATAATCGCTGTTTGTTGTATTTTGCTTAGCCGGAAACCCTCCATTTTTCATGTAATTAAGTACTGCATCTTCGTCTTTTTCTATTGTGTAATTGGTGCAAAATTCGTCAAAAGAAAAAGGTAAAAGGTCTTTTGTAATATACCTTCCCGTTAAATTTAAAGCCCATTCGTTATTTAATATTTCCGAATTAGAAGCCGTTAAAATCACCCGAAACCCCTCGTCCAGTTTTTGCCTAACATAACTATGCCAACCCTTTTGTTCTGTTATTTCATCGAAAAACAGCACCGAATTACCTGTAGCTGTGATTATCTCATCAAGCTTAAAAAAGTCATTCTGGTCGAAATCGTACAAACCGGGATGCTCAAAATTAATGTAAAACACATCCTGAAAATTTTGCTTGTAAAGCTGAAAAAGAAAGCTGCTTTTTCCGGTTCTTTTAATACCGTTTATAACAATTAACTGCGTGTTTTCATCTTCAAAATCAATATTTATTTCCCTTTCAACACCTATTTCTCTACTAAAGAATAGTTTCTGTTGCGAATTAATAATATTAAATAGTACTGATTTTAAAATCATTAGCTGTTATTTATTACAAATATAAATATTTGTTTCTTTTTATACTCTAATTTTATTGTTTTATAAACTACATATTTTGAAAAGACAATACAAAAACCTTGAAAAACAACGGCAATTGTACTTTTAAAAACGGCAAATCGCATTCATTTTCGTGAGAGCAGAGGAAATTGGTGAAATCTGCTGCAATTTGGAAATTGCAGCAGAAATCTAAATAATTAGATATTTTCTACGCTAGATGAGAAATAAAATGAGGAGTTTAGTTGAGAAGGTTTCTACACAAAAAACATAATACTATTATTGGCAGACAAAACAATAAATCATCTACCTATCAGGCACTTAAACAACAGACACTAAGTTCTTTTTGTAAAATAGTGGAGTAAAGTGATGCAGAATATTTGATGTATTTAGCCTTTTCAGGATGGCATAAATGCTTTTTATGGACCATTCTGCTTGATTTAGGACAATCTCAATCAAATAAACAGACCCTTTTCGCATTTTACAGACTGGGTCTTTTCAATGACGTTTTTACAATTCAAAAACCTTTTCTCCCCCGCTCCAAGTGCTCAAAATTTTAGTGTCTAAAACTTCTTCAGGCGAGGCGGTCATTAAATCTGTATCAAGAATTATAAAATCAGCCCACATGCCAGGAGTTAAACTTCCTTTTTCATTTTCTTCGAATGATGACTTTGCTGCCCAGGTAGTCATGGAACGTAAAGTTTGTTCCCGGCTAAGCCCTTCTTCTTTTTGCCATCCTCCAACAGGATTTCCTTCGTGGTTAATTCGGAAAACGGACGAATAAAAAGTAAAAAGTGGTTCAATGTTTTCAACCGGAAAATCGGTTCCGTTTGGCAACCAACCCAATTGTTTTAAAAGTGTTTGATATGCGTAGGCTCCTTTTATTCTTTCGGGCCCTACCCTATTTTCGGCCCAAGGCATGTCGCTTGTACAATGTGTTGCCTGAATCGACGGAACTATCGAGTATTTTCCAAACTTATTAAAATCATCGGGGTGAATAATTTGTGAGTGCTCAATTCGCCAACGCCGGTCATTCTCTCCTTTCAGAAACTTTCCATAGGTATCTAACATTAAACGATTGGCCCCATCACCAATGGCATGCGTGGCCATGGCGTAATTATTATCGTAAGCCAACTGGCAAACCTTATCGTAATAATCTTGCCTTGCAATTTGTAAGCCCGTGTTTCCGGCATCATCGGTATATTCTTCCAACATTAATGCTCCTCTCGACCCCAATGCTCCATCGGCATAAACTTTTATGGTATTTACAACAAGGCGGTCGGTCTTGTAAGTTCCTTTTTTTACGAAGTATTCAAAATTTTCATCCGATGGATTTAGCATGGCATTCAAACGCATTTTTAACTCACCGGCTTTTTGCATTTCGTCCATCATTAAAACAGTGCTTTTGCTAACCCCGCAGTCGGTTACCGAGGTTAAACCAGCTGCAAAACAATTTTTCTGTGCTACCAAAAGTCCCAGACGTTGTTGTTCCGCAGAAATATCCGGAATATGTTTCATCACCAAAGTTTCGGCATTATCGATTAAAACACCTGTTGGCTGCCCATCTTTTACTAACACATCACCACCATCAATTTTTGAGTCGACTGTAACTCCCGCAATTTCCAACGCTTTTGAATTACACCATCCGGCATGGCCATCCACTCGAATCAAGTAAACTGGAATATCAGGGAAGATTTTATCCAACCCCGCTTTTGTTGGAAATTCTTTTACCTCCCAATCGTTTTGGTCCCAGCTGCGGCCCAATACCCATTCACCACCAAATTTTTTGTGATGCTCTTTTAGAATCTCATAGATTTCTTCGGGACTTTTTGTTCCGCGTAAATCGGCATATTGCATTAAGTTTACTCCATAACCATTAAAATGTGCATGTGCATCGTTAAACCCGGGATATACAAATTTACCCTTTGCATCTACTGTATTAGTCGCTTCGTATTTATTTCGAATTTCATCACTTGTTCCGCTTGCAATTATTTTCCCTTTAGCGACAGCAAAACTTTCAGTTTTCGAAAACTCCTGGTCAACTGTATAGACTGTTGCATTGGAAATAATTAGATCTATCTTTTCTTTTTTAAGACACGAAACCATAGTAAACAAAATTAGAAAGGAACTAAACAGTACATTTTTCATAATAAATCCATTAAAGCGAAAGAACAAATGTAATTTTTTCTCGACATACTGTAAAACATTTGTGTAGGTCAACACAGCCCGATTATATTTCTATCTTTGTCAGCTCAGATAAAAACCAATTATGTTTACGTTTGGCATTTTTACAACGCACATACCCTATATCGCAATGGTTGCGTTTTATGCCTATTTTCTAATTTTTGGTGTAAACAAATCTGCTGACAATAAAGCTCAGGTCGAAAAATCGCACTTTGTTCAGCTTCATATCGACAATTCTGTTGAAGTAATTTCTGAAGATTCAAACTGTTTTTATTTCTCGTTTTCGGATGAAATACCTGGTTATATTTTCGACAGAGCTAAAGAAAAACAGAAATGGAAGCACTTTGGTGTTAACAAAATATCTCCGCAAGACTATGCGGAAAATGCTCTGTTTGGTAGACCCCCTCCGGTTTTAGCGTAATACCCTACCCTTTTTTTTCTTAGTCTTACTCTCCTTTTGTTGAGAGTAGTTTATTCATTTCTATTCAATAAAAAACATGATAAGAATTGTATTTGCAATTGCACTTGTTGCATTATTTACAAATTTAGCACACGCACAAAATGTTCGGATAATAACCGACACAACCAATATTGACAATATAATTATTGATGAAGTAACCGTTAAATCGCCAAAAGAACTTCCTCAAATAAAAGAAGTTCCGGCATCCATCTCACTTATTTCGGCTCGAATGATTGAAAACAATGAGATAAAGTCTTTAGCCGATATTTCGTCAACAGTACCTAACTTTTTTATGCTCGATTACGGTTCGAAACTGCAGTCGCCGGTATTTATTCGAGGAATTGGTTCTCGCCTAGGTGCACCTTCTGTTGGGCTTTACGTTGACAATGTTCCGTTTTCTGAAAAAACATCCTTTGGTTTCGACTTTTTCGATATCGAACGTATTGAAGTTTTACGAGGACCACAAGGAACACTTTATGGTAGAAATACCATGGGAGGTATCATTAACGTTTTTAGTAAATCGCCACTTCATTACGACGAAACCAATGTTTCAGTATCTGCCGGAAACTACGGATATTTTAATGGAAACATTAACCATTACAACAAAGTTAGTGACAAATTTGGCTACTCAATTAGCGGTAACTATAACAAACACGATGGCTATTTTACCAATGAATTTAATGGCAAACAGGCAGACGAACAGTATTCGGCAAGTGGAAGGCTTCGTTTAGTTTGGCAAGTTTCGGATAAACTAAGTTTGGAAAACATTTCATCATACGAAAAAAGCGAGCAGTACGGTTTCCCGTATGCCGTGTACGACATCGAAAGCAACCCAGCCGGAGATGTAAATTACAACGACGAAAGTGGCTACAAACGCGACATGTTTTCAAACGGTTTGGTTTTAAAGTATCGTAACGATGTATTCGAATTGCTTTCAACAACAAGTTATACCTACTACGATGGTTTAATGGATGTCGATCAAGATTACACTGCGGCTCCAATTTACTATTTTCACACTGGCGACAAGCAAAACATGCTTTCGCAGGAATTGGTATTTAAATCAGTGAAAGAATCGAAATACGATTGGTTATTTGGTGCTTATGGTTTTTACCAGAATATGGACCAGCAAACGGTTGGCGACATTTACACCGCAAAAATGAAACAAGATATCCGCAGTGATTTCGACATTTCGGGTTTAGCACTTTTTCACCAATCGACCTTAAATGATTTTCTTATTAAAAACCTGACTTTAACAGCAGGAATTAGGCTTGATTTGGAAAAAGATAAGCTTGATTATTCTTTAGCAATGGCAATAAATGGGGGACCAATGAATACCACTGTTGAAGAAAACTATGAAGAAACCTTTTCTCAGATATTGCCAAAAGTAGCTTTAAAATATAAATTCAATAAATCGCTAAATAGCTATGTAACGGTTTCAAAAGGATATAAATCAGGAGGTTTTAATACCAACTCTTCCATCGATATTTCCGATTTCCGTTCGTATGATCAGGAAAACAGTTGGAATTACGAATTAGGTTTTAAATCGTCGATGTTGAATCACCGTTTATACTTCGATGCTGCTGTGTTTTACATCGATTGGCAAGATCAGCAAATTGATGTTCCCGTTCCAGGAGGTAGGGGAAATATGAAAGTCAATGCCGGGGAATCGGTAAGTAAAGGGCTTGAATTATTTGTTAAAGCTCGTCCGTTTAAAAACTTTGAAACTACATTTGGGTATGGCTATACACACGCAACATTTAGCGATTATGTAGTGTCGGAAGAGTTAAATTACAACGACAATGCTATTCCTTATGTGCCACGTTCAACTATTAATGTTGGTGCAAACAAAATATTTGTATTCGAAAATAGCTTTTTAGATAAAATGGTTGCCAACATAAACTATAGAGGGGTTGGAGAACATTACTGGGATTTAAACAACTCGGTTTCTCAGGATTATTATGGCTTGCTTGATGCAAAACTTTCTTTTGTTACCGGAAGAATTCAGTTGGATATTTGGGGTAAAAATATATTTGATACCTCTTATAATTCTTATTATTTCGAAATTAGGCAGCTGAAAAATTCATACGTTCAATCGGGAAGACCTGCAACAATGGGCGTAAACTTGAAAGTTTCTTTTTAACTAAATTTATAAGCAAAACAGAAATTGGAAAACCGGACTAAACTTCGGACTTCCAACTTCTAGCTTCTGACTTTTTAATATGCAACAACAGGAATTCAAAAAATATTACACGCTACTGAGTCTTTATCTGGCACAGTCGATTCCCATGAGTTTTTTCTCAACCGTAATCCCGGTGATTATGCGTATGGAGAGCTACTCGCTGGAATCCATCGGGTATATTCAGCTTATAAAATTACCCTGGATTTTAAAAATGCTGTGGGCTCCTTTAGTTGACCGCACCAGTAAAAATACTCGCCAATACCGACGCTGGATAATTTCTTCTGAGATTTTTTATGCAGTAATTATAATGAGCATCGGCTATTTAAATTTGCAAACCGATTTTACCACTATAATTATTTTAATGGTTATTGCCTTTACCGCATCGGCAACTCAAGATATTGCCACCGATGCTTTTGCCATTCTTATTCTGAAAAAGAAAGAGCGTAGTTTGGGTAACAGCATGCAATCGGCTGGTAATTTTATTGGCACAATGATGGGTAGCGGAGTTTTATTGATTGTTTATCATTATTGGGGTTGGTTGTGGCTTTTACGTTGCCTCGGATTATTTGTGTTATTCGCACTTATTCCTGTTTCCTTATACAATTCCCGAAATCGAAAAGAGCTCGACCGTTCCAAAAAAAATGTGTCGCCACTGGAGTTTATTTACTTTTTCCGACAAAAAAAAATTGGTGGTCATGTTCTGTTGCTATTTCTTTTTTATACAGGAATTATTGGAATTTTAACCATGGTAAAACCCTACTTTGTTGATTTGGGTTACGACATTAAAGAAATTGGCTTTATCTCAGGTATTTTCGGAACTGCCTGTGGAGTAGCAATGACTATTCCGGCAGGGATGTTTATCCGAAAACGTGGTATTGTAAAATCCATTTGGTTGTTTCCTATTGTAAATGTTTTGGTGGCAAGCTATTTCTTCGGATTAACTTATACCAATCATGCTACTTACCTTGTTTATATCGGTGTAGCCTTGCTTTGGGGAGCCTATGCCATGTCGTCGGTGTTTGTGTATACAATGAGTATGCAAATTGTGCGCAAAGGACGCGAGGGTACCGACTTTACTATACAAATTGTACTAACTCATTTAAGCAGTTTAATAATTGCAATTATGAGTGGAAAAATTGCCGATTCAATTACTTATCGTGGATTGTTTGGAATTGAAATTGGAATAGGAATTCTTATTTTAGTAGCGTTACCATTTATTTTTAAGAAGAGTTTTTATGAACGTGATGAAGTTGAAGACTAAATATACCCCTTTGGCTTTACCATTTCCCCTTACAAAGGGGAAAACGTTCTAAGGTGAAGAAAATACGTTAATTTGAACTGGCTCTCCTTGTAAGGGGAGCTCCCAACAGGATGAGGGGTGAAAAAGATAATAAAATGAAACTACCAATTGAACTAATAGACAAATACAACATTCCGGTTCCGCGATACACCAGTTATCCACCGGCAAACTTTTTTTCATCGGAATTTACTTCTGATGACTATGTGCAATGGCTTCAAGCTTCAAACGACGAAGCAACGCAGAATATCTCAATTTATATTCATATTCCATTCTGCCCAAAAATTTGTCATTATTGCGGATGCAACACACATTTAACACGCGACACCAACAAAATGCGCGTTTATGTCGATGCGCTTAAAAAGGAGATTCTGATGGTAAAACAGTACCTGAATCCCGACCGAAAAGTGGCACAAGTTCATTGGGGAGGCGGAACTCCTAATTCCCTTCCTCCTATTATGGTGGAAGAAATTATGCAGGTGATTCACGAGAATTTTATTTTTATTGACAAACCTGAAATCGCCATGGAATGCCACCCTGCAATGTTAGATGCAGCATACATAAAAAAATTGGTCGATTTAAAATTCAATCGATTTAGCCTTGGTATTCAAGACTTTAAACAAGAAGTGCTGGACAATGTAAATCGTGATGCATCAATAATTCCGGTTGAAGAATTGGTGGAAATGATTCGTGCTTATGACGGTACCAGCGTTAACCTCGACTTTATTTACGGACTTCCGTTTCAGGATGAAAACTCTTTTGCCGAAACCATTAAACAAGCCATTGAAGTTTCTCCCGACCGTTTAGTTACCTTTTCTTACGCACATGTTCCATGGGTGAAAAAGTCTCAAAAAATACTGGAAGCTCGTGGTTTACCATCGGCAGAAAAAAAATTGGCCATGTTCGAAACCGGTTTTAATCTTTTAACCGAAAATGGCTACAACGCAATTGGTTTAGACCACTTTGCCAAACCCGACGACGAGTTAAACGTTGCACTCGAAAACCGAACTTTACACCGTAATTTTCAAGGCTACTGTACCCGCGAAACCACCGGGCAAGTTTATGCTTTTGGAGCAACTGGCATTAGCCAATTAGATAGTACCTACGCACAAAATGCCAAGGATACCAACACTTATGTGGAAAGAATTAATAGCGGTGAATTCAACATTGAGAAAGGCTATGTGTTGAATAAAACTCAAAAGATAATTCGCCATGTAATTAACGAAGTAATGTGTAATTTTTACGTTTCGTGGAAAGAAGTAGCACAGCTTTTTAGTACTTCTGAAGAAGAAATAATAGCTACTATTATTTATGATGAAACAAGTTTAAAGGATTTTGTTTCCGATGGTTTGCTTACATTCACAGCTGATGAAATTGCAATTTCAGATTTAGGGAAATATTTTATCCGCAACATTGCGGCAAGTCTCGACCCGATGATGAAAAACGCAACTCAGAAATTTTCGAAAGCCTTATAAAATGAGCAAAAAGTCATCTGCAAATATTGCCATTATCGGAGCCGGATTAAGCGGATTAACCACAGCCTTTTATCTAAATAAGCACGGTATTAAATTTCGTGTATTTGAAAAATCAGGGCATGCCGGAGGGGTAATTCAAACACATCATGAAAATGGTTTCACTTTTGAATCGGGGCCAAATACCGGGGCCATGTCGCGCCCCGAAGCTGCAGAATTATTTGAAGATTTAGCAGATGATTGCACCCTCGAAATTGCAGATGAAAATGCAAAGGCACGCTGGATTTGGATGAAAAACCGTTGGCACACTATTCCATCAGGTTTGCTGGGAGGCATCACTACCCCACTCTTTTCTTTTACAGATAAGTTTCGATTATTAGGCGAACCTTTCCGCAAAAAAGGAATCAATCCGGAAGAAACAATTGCCGATTTGGTCCGTCGTCGAATGGGAAAAACATTTTTACGAAATGTGGTTGACCCTTTTATTTCGGGTGTTTACTCCGGTGACCCAGAAAAACTTGTAACCCAATATGCCATTCCTAAACTATACCAATTGGAGCAAGATTATGGTAGTTTTATTGGAGGAGGTTTTAAAAAATCCAGAGAACCAAAAAGTGATTTTGAAAAAAAAGCGACCAAAGAAGTTTTCTCTGCTGAAGGTGGTTTAGAAAATCTTGTAAAGGCATTGATAAAACATATTGGTGAAGAAAATATTTCATTAAATTGCAAGGAACTTTCTGTAAAACAGACAATTGATAAAAGTTTTGAAATTGAGAGCGAATCCTTTTCTCATGTTATTTCAACTGCCGGGGCTTACTCCTTGGCTACACTTTTTCCATTTCTACCAAGCGAAAAAATAAGTACAATAAACGAAATGCGATACGCCAAAGTAACGCAAGTTACGTTGGGGTTTAAACAATGGAAGGGTATTCCCATTAAGTCCTTTGGAGGCCTAATTCCGTCGGAGGAAAAACGTGATATTTTGGGTGTTTTATTGCTTTCGTCGTTTTTAAAAAACCGGGCACCAAAAGAAGGAGCTTTACTTTCGGTATTTGTTGGAGGCGTTCGCAAGCCTGAGCTAATTGACTATTCAGATGAAAAACTTTTGGAATTAGTTAGCAGCGAAGTTAAAGAAATGATGGGTCTGCAGGAATTTAATCCTGACCTGGTAAAAATATTCCGTTACCCCTTCGCCATTCCACAATATAGTTTTGAATCGAAAGATAAACTGGCAGCCATTTCTGCTTTAGAAAATGAATTTAAAGGCTTAATGCTGGCAGGAAATATTCGTGATGGAATTGGCATGGCAGACCGTATTAAACAAGGTAGAAACATTGCTGACCAATTAGCTGCTGAGTTAAAATGACACAAGCCAAAACAGCCATATTGCTGATGAATGTTGGTAGCCCGGATGCACCCAACCAATCGGCTGTGCGAAAGTTTCTTTCGGAGTTTCTAAACGACAAACGCGTAATTGACCTTCCGTGGTTGCTTCGAAAAATTTTGGTAAATCTGATTATTATTCCTTTTCGGGTTAAAAAATCCACAGCTCTTTATCAACGGCTTTGGACTGAAAAAGGCTCGCCACTTATTTATATCTCCGAGGAATTAAAAGACAAACTACAAGCAAAGGCAGATAATAACTGCAAGGTTTACTTTGGAATGAGTTATGGAAAACCAGGTTATAAAAAAGCACTTTCAGAAATTAAACAGGATGGTTTTGAAAAATTAGTTGTCGTGCCCTTGTTCCCACAGCATGCACTTTCAACTACCGAAAGTTCTTTTGTGGCTGTTGAAAGCGAAATTCAGAAACAAAATCTTAAAATTGAATGTGTACAAATCGGGCAGTTTTACGAGCATCCCAAATTTGTAGAAGCATTTGCAGAACAAGCAAAAAAATATCAGCCAGAAACTTATGATCACATCTTTTTTTCTTTTCACGGTTTACCCAATCGTCAGGATGAAAAAAGTAAACCAGAAAATATTAGCAATTATTCATACAGTAAGGCTTGTAAAGAAACAGCTAGGTTAATTTCAGAAGGACTAAATCTTTCAAAATCTGGCTATTCTCTTGGTTTTCAATCGCGTTTATCAAAAAACTGGTTAACCCCTTTTTCCGATGAATTACTGCTTAAAAAACTACGCGATGGCAAAAAGAAAATATTGGTTTTGGCACCCTCGTTTGTTACGGATTGCCTGGAAACTATCGTTGAAATTGAACTGGATTATCAACAGGAATTCATAAAAAATGGAGGAGAGAAGTTGCAGTTGGTAGCAAGTTTAAATGCAGAAGATACTTGGGTGGAAGCTTTGAATGAAATAATTAGGGATGGATTGAAAAAAGAGTAATATGGACATTCTACTAAACATGAGCTTTTTACCTGAAACTGCTACTGAAGAACTTTGGTGGCGGATTTTAATTACTTGCCTTGCCACTATTCTTGTAAACCTACCCTTTGGTTATTGGCGTGGTGGTTTAAAAAAGTTATCGGTACTGTGGTTTGTAGCTATTCATGCTCCGGTTCCCTTAATAGTTATGATTCGTAAATTTCATCAATTAGAGCTTAGCTGGAAACTGGCTCCATTTCTATTGGGTTCATATTTTATTGGTCAATTTGTTGGTCGGAAAATATTTCAATGGAAACCCTACAAAACCGTCAAAAAGACTACTTGACTACCACCGTTTTAGCATTCATAAACTCCTTAATTCCATGAATGGACAATTCGCGACCAAAGCCACTGGTTTTAATACCTCCAAATGGCAAGCGAGGATCCGATTTTACGAAATCGTTTACAAAACAAGCACCAGCTTCCAGCTGCATTTCAGCTATATTTTCGCCCTGTTTTATATCCGATGTAAACACCGCCGCCCCTAATCCAAATTCGGTGTCATTTGCCACTCTAATCGCCTCCTCCACATCTTTCACCTTAATTACCGAAGCCACCGGACCAAACAATTCATCATCATAAGCCGGCATTCCCGGCTGTACATTTTCAAGAATAGTTGGAGGATAATAAGTTCCTTTTCGGTGCGGAATTTCGCCACCAATAACAACTTCGGCACCTTTCTCCATTGAACTTACCACTTGCTGATGAAGCTCCTCTCTTAAATCTTCGCGCGCCATGGGGCCCATTGTCGATTCTTCATCAAAAGGGTCGCCAAAGTGAGCAGCATTCATTTCATGGGTAAAATGCTCTAAAAACTGCGCATACACCTCTTCAACAACAATAAAACGTTTGGCACCAATGCAACTTTGTCCGGCATTTAAAAGACGGCCCGACGCACAAATTTTAGCAGCTTCTTCTATGTTAGCATCTTTCAAAATCAGGTAAGGATCACTACCGCCTAATTCCAATACACATTTTTTTAATTCACTTCCGGCAATAGCGGCCACACTTTTTCCTGCCGGTGTGCTTCCTGTTAAACTTACACCTTTTATAGCTTTGTGTTGAATTACCTCCTTCACTAAATTGCTGCCAATTAACAAACTGCGAAAAACATTTTCAGGAAACCCAGCTTCACGAAATAATTCTTCGATGGCAACTGCGCAACCGGGAACATTACTGGCATGTTTTAAAACCGCCGTATTGCCTGCCATTACAGTTGGTGCGACAAAACGAAATACCTGCCAAAACGGAAAATTCCATGGCATAACTGCCAATATTGTTCCTAAAGGTTGATACGAAACAAATGATTTTGTTGCCTCTGTTTGAATAGGTTCATTTGCTAAAAAAGTTTCGGCATTGGCTGCATAATAATCGCAAACCGAAGCACATTTTTCAATTTCGGCAATCCCTTCCTTTTTTAATTTGCCCATTTCCTGCGCCATTAAAAATGCCAATTCTTCTTTTTTGCTTCGTAAAATACTGGCAAGGTTTTGCATCAATTGTCCACGATACATAAAAGATGTACTTCGCCAATGATGCCAAGTTTTATCAACCGAGTTTATAATCGACTTTACACCATCTTTTGTGTGTGGTTCGTAAGTTTTTACAACTTCGTTTGTTACGGGATTTATTGATTTTAGCATATTTTATCGCTTCGTTTAAACCTTTAAATGTATAAAAAAAGCAACCTTCAAAAAAAGATTGCTTTCACTTTATTTTGTGTAAATATTCTTACTCTACTATACGAACTTCAGTTTCCATTTCCATTACCTGTTTGTAAACGGCACTTACACCACAATACTTTTCCTCTGAAAGTTTTACAGCCTTTTCAAGTTTGGCCATGGGTAAATCTTTCCCTTTAAATTGATATACCACTTTCATTTTATTGTAATATTTCGGATGTTCCTCAGTTAATTCACCTTCAACAATTACATTAAAAGCTTCGAATTCAACCTTCATTTTTTTCAAAATCATAACCACATCAATTCCGGTACAACCGGCAAGCGCAGTAAGCATTAATTTCTTTGGACGAGGACCTAAATCGCTGCCACCCACTTCCTCCGACGCGTCGATTACAACTTTGTGCCCATCCATATCTGCTTCAAAGGCTATCTTATCTGTCCACAACATATCTACTACATGCTTCATAACATCCGAATTTTAAATTGTTTTGAATTTCTTTGTAGCACAAATATACAATATCTAAATATGTATATAAATAGTTTTCCAATTATTGTAGATAATTGTATTTTTAGGCTTTAATTAAAAATAGGTTTCAGTTTTATTAACAAAGTATTTTAACAGAAATGAGAAGTGCCATAAAGAGACCAAGCGACGAAGAAGCAAATTTGACTGGTTTTCAGTTGTTTAAGAAATTAACCGAAGATGAATTTACTCGTTTGAATTACGAGAAAACTTGTTCGTTGTATAAAAAAGGAACAATTATTTATCGTGAAGGAAGCCGGCTTACCGGATTCTTTTGTGTGACGCGTGGAATTGTCAAGGTGTTTAAAACCGGAATTGACGGAAAAGAGCAAATTATTCGTTTTGCCAAAAAAGGGGAAATTATTGCTTACCGTTCGTTGTTAAGTCAAGAGCTGGCCTGTACAACAGCCAAGGTAATTGACGATGCCGCGATGTGTCATATACCCTACCAAACCTTACTTTATTTAATTCAGAGTAACTGGCAATTTTCGCACCATATGTTACAAATTGTTTGTCACGAGTTACGTCAAGCCAACGATTACATTACCGACATTGCACAAAAAACGGTGCGTGAACGTTTAGCTGAGGTTCTTTTATTACTAAAAGAAAACTTTGAGTTAGACAATCAAAATACTTTGCAAATTTCGCTTACCCGTGAAGAATTAGCAAATATGGTTGGAACAGCTACTGAATCAGTAATTCGTTTATTATCAGAATTTAAACACGATAAATTAATTGAATTACAAGGAAGAAAAATTAAGTTTTTAGATATTCCATCGCTTACAAGAGTTGCTAATTTATAATTAAAATATTGCACCATTAAAACCGGTTTATGGCCGGTTTTTTTGTTTCTATACTTTTTTCCTGAAGCTGACGTTTTTTAAATAAACCGAAGAAAAATGCATTTGAATACACTCGAAAAACTTTCCACAGCTGAAATTACAAAGTTGTTTAACGATGCTTTTGCCGATTATTTTATAAAAGTTGAATTAAGTTCGGATTTCATGCAGGAAAAAATTGATTCGGAGGCTATTCAATTGGATAAATCGGTAGGCGTTTTTGTGGAAGGAAAACCTGTTGCATTCATTCTACATGCACTTAGAAAAAATGTTGCCTACAATGCAGGAACAGGTGTTATTCCAGAATTTAGAGGACAACACGCTACCGTTAAAATGTACAATTATATTCTGCCAATATTAAAAAGTAATGGTGTTTCTGAGGTTCGCTTGGAAGTAATTGATGAAAATACTCAGGCGATAAAATCCTACGAAAAGGTTGGTTTTATAAAAGAACGAGAATTGCCTTGTTTTAAGGGAAAACTGCTGGAATTGAAAAGAAACTCTTCGGTGCAAATTTCCAATATTGAAAGCACTGATTTAACTACATTACAAAGTTTTTGGGAATGGCAACCCTCCTGGCAACAGTCAACAGCAACTTTAGCTAAATTAGCCGATTACCAACTGATTGGTGCATTTTTAAACGATGAATTGGTTGGCTACATCTATGCGAATGTAAAATTGGGAAGAGTGGCACAATTCGCTGTGAAACCTGAATTTCGAAAGCAAGGAATAGGAACAAGTCTATTTCAATATTTTGCTCAACTATGTACTTGTGAAATAGGTGTATTTAACACAGATGGTAACCATCCTGAGACTGGTATATTTTTACAGAAACTAGGATTAAAGCCTATTCTTTCTCAAATAAAAATGAAATTAAATCTAAACTCGAATTAACATGAAAGCATTTGGTATTCAATTAAATAGACGCACATTTATTCGTTGGAAGATTTATGTCGACCGTGCCCGAATGTACATTGGTTACATTAGTTTTATAATGATTGCTTTTATGTTCCTTAACGATTTTAAAGACGAAAGTATCCGTAATTTTCTAGATGAAAACAAGTTGATTACCTATCCCATAATGATGGTAGTTTTTGTACTATTCTCATTAATTCTGGGAAGATTGGACACCAAGCTCGGTTTCCGAAAAGAAGAGATGCGTAATGCTGCAACCGAAAATCCTGTGACAATGGAAATTTTGGCGCATTTAAAGGAGATTAAGGAAAAGGTTGATAAGCAATAATTGCTTGAATGAAGCCTTTTCTTCAGAAATTTTAAACCACAAAAACACGAAGGACACAAAGAAAAATTGTTCTATCGACCAATCCAAAGTTCAGGATTAAGTTTAGTACTTTCTTTCCAAATTTGAAATTTCAGTACCGATTTATTACCCTCGTTATAATCGGTGTAAACTGTACCTATACTTTGTTTGGTCGAAACTTTGTCGCCTTTTTTAATCACTACTTCGCGTAAGTTCGAGTATACACTTAAATATTTTCCATGGCGAATAATTACTGCCGTATTTCCACCCGAAATACCAAACACCCGGCTTACCTCACCATTAAAAATAGCCCTCACTTTTGCTCCAGTTTCGGTGGCGATATTAACACCATTATTTTGTACCTGCACATTGGTTAATACCGGGTGCCGATGCACACCAAAATGTTCGACAATAACGCCACGCTCCACCGGCCAGGGCAAACGTTTTTTGTTTTGCTCAAAGTTATTTCCAATCAATTTTTGTTCAGGAGTTAGTGCAAACCCAGAACCGCCTTTAGCTTGATTTTTACGGGCCTCCTCCTCAATAATTTTTTGAATCTCACGCTCCAATTGCTGCTCAACTTTTCGTTGCTGGTTCAGCTTTTTTTGCAAGTTTCGTTTTTGACTTTGTAGATTTTTAAGCTCCGAATTTTGCTGTCCCTTTTCCTGCGACAATTGCTGCTTTTCGCTTTCCGTTCGACCAATTAAGCCTTGTTTTACAGCCTTTTGCTGCTCCAGTTTTTTAACATTTTCGTTTAAAACGGTTTGAACAGCTTCAATGATTTCTGCCTGTTTTTGTCTGAATTCGGTGTAGCGCCTAAAATACAAAAGCCGCCGGTAAGCCTGATTAAAAGTTTCTGCTGATAAAAGAAAAAGAAGCTCATCGCCGGTATTTTTATTTTTATAGGCCAGCTTAATCATTTCAGCATATTCGGTCTTCATCCCTTTAATGTCGTTTTCGAGCATTTCTATGGCCAAAGTATTGTCGGCAACAAAACCCTCATAAATTCTAACTTCGTTGCTAATACTTGAAAGAATG
>JAUVDE010000216.1 GCA_030595485.1 Draconibacterium sp. | reverse complement strand
AATGGATTATGTTCTTATAACTTTCGGAGTAATTTTTATCCTTAGTGGAATTTTAGGTTGTGTACTTCCTGTTATTCCCGGACCACCTTTGAGTTATGTGGGTTTATTGCTACTTCACTTCACCGAAAGATTCCAATTCTCAACAAAATTCTTGATAATTTGGGCGGTTATTACAGCTGTAGTTTATGCACTCGATTTGATTATTCCAGCCTGGGGCACTAAAAAATTTGGAGGAAGTAAACGTGGTGTTTGGGGAAGTGTCATTGGAATATTTATTGGTCTGTTCTTCTTTCCACCTTTCGGAATAATTGTGGGGGCATTTCTGGGGGCTGTTATTGGAGAACTTAGCGGCGGCAAAGACTCAGGAGACGCATTAAAATCGGGGTTTGGCTCGTTTATAGGTTTTCTTGCCGGAACACTTTTAAAACTTATTACTTCAGGAATGATGACCTGGTATTTCTTTAAAGAACTGATTGTCTGAACTCCTATTATAATAAACAATTCATCGTTTATAATATTTCCTATTCATTTGAGTTATTATAACAGCACAACTCATTTAAACCGTACTTTTGCTCTGTGGCGAAAAAAAAATCAAATACAAGCAGCTCGGCCAAAAAGCCTGTGAGCAGGAAAAAACGTAGCTCCAAAAAATCAAAGAAAAAACATCCAATCCTCAGCTTTATTTTGAAAGCCGGAGTGGTTCTATTTTTACTTGGCAGCCTGTTTTTTATCCTTGTTTTTCTGGGGGTACTCGGACCGGTTCCTTCAAAATCCCAATTACATCAAATTAACAACCCGCTCGCATCGGAAGTATTTTCAGCCGATGGAAAAGTGTTGGGCCGTTATTATGTTGAAAACCGCAGTAATGCTACTTTCGACGAGATTTCGGAGAATGTAACCAATGCACTAATTGCCACCGAAGATTCCCGTTTTTACGAACACCGTGGAATTGATGAAATTGCATTGGCACGTGTTTTTGTAAAGTCAATAATCTTACGAAACGATAATTCGGGAGGTGGAAGTACCATTAGCCAGCAAATTGCAAAAAACCTTTTCCCAAGGGTTAATTATGGCCCATTTTCCATGCCAATTAATAAACTGCGTGAGGCAATTATTGCTTACCGTATGGAGCGCATTTATACCAAACAGCAAATTTTGGCGCTGTACTTAAATACGGTTCCATTTGCCGAAAATATTTTTGGGATTGAAGTAGCAGCCGAACGGTTCTTTTCGAAAAATCCGTCCAAATTAGATGTACACGAAGCTGCCGTTTTAGTAGGCATGTTAAAAGCCAACAATTATTACAATCCGCGAACTCATCCCGAACGGGCATTGGGCCGTAGAAATGTGGTCATTGATCAAATGGTAAAAGAGGATTATTTAAGTGCTGATAATGCTGCAAAATATAAGGAGAAACCCTTGGGTGTAAAGTACCGCTTGATTTCGTACAACCAGGGACCGGCACCCTATTTTGTTGAGATGATTAAACCCGAATTATTGGAATGGTGCGAGAACAATAATAATACAGCGGGTGAATCCTACAACTTATACACCGATGGTTTAAAAATTACAACTACGATCGATTACAACTTGCAGTATTTCGCCAAGCAGTCGGTTAAAGAATACATGAAACTGCTCCAAAATAAGTTTAATGAACGCTGGAAAAACAGGGACATGTTCAAAGCCAATCCGGCAATAATTAAAAGTGCTGTTCAGAATAATAATACGAGTGGAGCAAGTTATGCCGAGGAACTAAAAAAGTACAATGCAAAAACGCATGCCCACCTTTTTACATGGGATGGCGTAAAAGATGCTGACATCACCCGTTTAGATTCGCTGAAGCATTATTTAAAATTATTAAATGCCGGTTTTATTGCGATAGATCCACAGCAGTCGGCATTAAAAGCTTGGGTTGGCGGAATCGATTTTCGCTTTTTCAAATACGACCACGTAAAAGCACCACGCCAAACAGGCTCAACATTTAAACCCTTTGTTTATCTGGCGGCTTTAGAAGAAGATATTGATGCTGATACCTATTTTGTAAACCAGTATAAAGTTTACGAAGAATATAACGATTGGGCACCTCGAAATTCGCACGACGATTATGGTGGTTACTACACTATGAAAGGTGCATTGGCAAAGTCATTAAACACTGTTTCGGTTGAAGTTTTGTTAGAAGCCGGGATTGATGAAACCATTGAAATAGCTGAAGATTTGGGTATTTCGACAAAAATGCTCGACTACCCTTCCTTGGCACTTGGTGTTGCATCTATTTCATTAAAAGAAATTGTGGAAGCCTACGCAGGAATTGTAAACGATGGCAAACCGGTTAAAAGTAATTACCTAGTTGAAATAGCAGATAAGAACGGTAAAGTACTGGAAAGCTTTCATCATGAATTGGAAGACGAGCCTGTGGTTTCTCCTGAAAATTGCCGTGCTGTAATTAATATGATGGAAGCAGTTATTGATGGTGGTACCGGGCGCGGTATTCGTAGAGATTACAAAATAACTGGCGACTTTGCAGGGAAAACAGGAACTACCCAAAATAACTCAGATGGATGGTTTATTGGTCTTACACCAAACCTGGTTACAGGTTGCTGGGTTGGTGCCGACGACCCGCGTGTGCATTTCCGAACAACGACATACGGACAAGGTGCGTATATGGCGCTTCCAATTGTGGGTAAATTCTTCCATAAAACATACAAGGATAAACGTTATACACATTTAAAAAATGCTCAGTTTGCTGAACCAAACGAAAATCTGTTAGCCATGTTAAGCGAACCCAATTACAGAGAAGTACTGGACATTAAAAAACATGAATTTGATTTGGCAAATATTTTTGGCAAAAAGGAAAAAGAGAAAGAGCTAAAAAAAGGGGAACAACGCAAAGTTCCTGAGACCAAAAAAAAGGGGCAAATCTGGAAGAAGATTAAAAGTATTTTCAAGAAAAAAGACAAGTAAGGATATCTCTCATTTATCAAATTCATCTATTTTTCAGGCAGTTTCCCAAGAAATAATGCTCTGGCCACAATCTGACACATAGAGTGGAAAAACCGGACAAATTTCCACATCAAAAAATAAAATACAATATTGTAAATGTGTATCATTTAGTGAACTACAAATATCGTAATAACTTAATCCGACCACATTACAAATTTCTCCAGACCTTATAAAAGTTAAACTCCCCTGTGGTATATCCATACATCATAAATAATAACAATTCATCATAAATTATTTATATATCCATTTATGTAGATATATAAATTCTTTAATTATATTTGCAGCGGATAAAAAACTAAAAAATGATTGACAAAATGCTAAAAAATCAATTTATCTATGTTATGCTGGCAAGTCTTATATTTCCGGTGTTTGCGAACGCCCAATTAAGACCATTAAGTTTAAGCGAAGCCTTAAGCCTTGCCGATGAAAACAATTTAAATGCTAAAAGTGCAGCAGCCCGAGTGGAAGCTGCCAAAGCATCGTACCGAATGACCAACTCGGTTTTCTTACCCAGTGTAGACCTCAGTCACACAGGAGTTTCAACAAACGACCCACTCTCCTCTTTTGGTTTCAAACTAAAACAGGAAATTGTAACTCAGGAAGATTTTAACCCTGATTTATTAAACGACCCGGGAAGTATTGAGAACTTTATGACAAAGGCTCAACTGCAACAACCGCTGCTAAACATGGATGGTATTTATGCGCGTAAAGCTGCAAAAAACCAATTTGAAGCTTTATCGCTTCAAAGTAACCGTGTTAAACACAACATTCATTTCGAAGTGAAAAATGCCTATTATTTACTCGACCTAGCACAATCGTCAATGGATGTACTAGAAAAATCGGTTGGAGTTGCTGAAGAAGCTTTACGTTTAACAAAAAACAATGCTGAGCAAGGTTTTGCAAAACATGCCGATGTGCTCGAAGCTTCGGTACAGTTAGACGAACGAAAAGACCAACTACTGGAAGCTGAAAATCAGTACTATCAAGCCCACGATTACTTAGCACACTTGCTTGGAATGGCAATGAGCGAAACAATTAAAACAACAGATACTTTAGTTAGTCCACCTGCGCAGGCACTCATCAATAGCACTTCAATAAATATCGAGAACCGTTCGGATGTTCTTGCCTATCAAAAACAAATTGAAGCAGGGGAAAATATGGTACGTTCGCATAAAATGAAATTTATACCACGTGTAAATGCCTTTGGTGCAGTAGAGTGGAATGATGCTAAAATGTTTGGAACTTCGGCAAACAACTACATGTTTGGAGCATCGCTTAGCTGGAGTTTATTTAACGGATATAAAAATGCGGGGGCTATTCAGCATGCCACTGCGCAACTCGACGAGGCTCGCATTAATTACGAAGATTTTTTATCTCAGAATCAAATACAAATTAATGCTACACTGCGGAAAATGAACCTTGGCTTTAACCGAATTCAATCGAGTAAACGAGCTAAGGAACAAGCGCAAGAAGCACTTCGAATTCGTACCGACCGCTTCAAGCAGGGTTTGGAGAAAACAGCCGATGTATTGATGTCGGAAGCTCTAACATCGCAAAAAGAATTACAATACATTCAATCAATTTATAAGTACAAGCAATCGGTTTTTGAAATGGAATTGCTTCTTGAACAAGATATTAACGAATAAACGCCAAATAAAATGAAACGTCAATTTTTACAAACAAAAATATTTATCACTTTTGCCGCACTTGCCATCATAGTAAGTTCATGTGGTAAAAAAGAAGAAAAACACACTGCTGCTCCACAAGAAAAAGTTGCTGCCAATATTGCAACAGCCAATTTAAAAGAATACCCGGTTGTACATAGCTTTTCAGGAAAACTGGAAGCTGACAAACAAAGTAATTTAAGTACCCGCATTATGGGTCAGATAAGCAAGGTTTATGTTAAAACAGGTCAGAAAGTAAATAAAGACCAATTGCTGATTCAAATACGTAACCAGGATATTTTGGCAAAAAAAGCACAGGTTGAAGCAAGTAGAGTTGAAGTAACTTCAGCCTACGAAAGTGCAGAAAAAGACATGAAACGTTACGAAGCTTTGCACAAATCGAATAGTGCATCGGACAAAGAAATGGAAGATATGCGCACTCGTTACAAAATGGCAAAAGCACAACTCGACGCCGTTGAACAAATGGATAAAGAAGTGGATGAGAATATGCGTTATGCATCAATTCGTGCTCCTTATAGCGGAGTAGTTACAAGTCGTTTTGTTGAAGAGGGAGACCTTGCAAATCCGGGAATGCCTTTGTTGAGCATAGAAAGTAAATCGCAATGGAAAGTAATTGCACGCATTCCAGAATCAAATATTGCTAACATTAATTTGAACGACAAAGTAAAGGTTCATTTTAAGGCTGCTAAAAAAGATTTTGATGGTAAGATTATTGAAATTAATCCATCGACTTCAAACACTGGGAACCAGTACGAAGCAAAAATATTGGTTACCATTCCAGAAGGTTGCACCGCCAAGCTTTACAGTGGAATGTATGCCGACGTTCTTTTTGAACACGGAACACAAGAATTGATTTTGATTCCACAAAAATCGCTAATCCAAAAAGGTCAGTTAGTCGGATTATACGCTGTTAGCCAATCGGGTAATGCATTGCTACGCTGGGTTAAAACAGGAAAAACAAATGGCGACAACATCGAAATTCTTTCAGGTTTAAGCGATGGTGAAAGCTATGTTGAATCGTGTGACGGTAAGCTATTTGATGGTGCTTTAGTTTCTAATAATTAAGAACAGAAATTATGAAAACAGGATTTGCTGGCGGAATAGCCAAACTATTTATAAATTCGAAATTAACGCCGCTGTTAATGATTGCTTTTATGGCAATCGGTATTTACAGCTCGTACCTTACTCCCCGCGAAGAAGAACCGCAAATTGACGTACCAATTGCCGACATTTTCTTTCGCTACCCGGGAGCCAGCCCAAAAGAAATTGAAACACGCGTTATTCATCCACTTGAAAAAGTAGTGGCTAATATTCCTGGTGTTGAGTATGTTTATTCTACTTCAATGCCCGGACAAGCAATGTTAATTGTTCAGTTTTATGTGGGTGAAGACATTGAACGTTCGTTGGTAAAAATGTACAACGAAATTATGAAGCACATGGACGAAATGCC
>JAUVDE010000451.1 GCA_030595485.1 Draconibacterium sp. | reverse complement strand
AATGATGTTACCAGGGTTGCTAATAGAATATTATCGCTGAGCGGATACATAAAAAAGGCAAGCGGTCCATGTGGGAATATAATATGTCGGCCAGCGTTTAAGCCCGTTTCAAAAAGGTGGTTAAACACCCAATACAATGGTGGATCTATTCCAATGGAGTACGACCAATCGTTTTCGGGAAAAGTTCCGATTACGACTAAAAGAGCCAGTAATAACCCCCGAATAGCATCGGAAAGGCTAAGTTTTGGTATCTCAATCGCTTGGTTCATTTGCTGTTTTTCAGAATAGGGCACAAGGTATCAAATTTGAGATTATCGGCAAAGCTCAATTCTAGGCATACTTGTTCTGCTTAGTCTTCGCGAATAATAATGGCTTCGTAAGTATAAAGCTCTGCTGTTTTCCAGCCTTCCCAACCGAGCCCGGCTTTATCGCGCGAACAATGCCCCAGAAATTCAGTTACACTCCAGCCGGTTTTATCTGCAACTTGTGGTAAAAAAGTTCCGGTATTGTAGTCACTTTTTATATAAATTCCGTGTTTGCCTAATACAATTTCATCGATATATTTTATTAGTTTTAAAGGAGAGAGAACTGAAATTTCAAGATGCATATTTGCTAATTCTTCTAATTGTATATTTTCAAATCGGGCATCGCAAACCGAAGATACTGCCATTTGCTGAATAAGCTCGTTTAAGCTTTTTTCCTGGGCAAAACCGCCAATGCAGCCCCTAAGTTCTTGGTTTACATAAACGCTTACAAAAACTCCGGTTTCATCATTTAAAATGCCCTGAGTATTTGCAGGAATAATACTTCCCTTTTTTCCTGTTTCTAAATAATTGGTAATTACGGTTCTGGCTTTTTCCAGCAGTTCCTGTTTTTCTTCATCTGAAATTACAAAGGCTTTGGTTTTGCGATGAACAGTCAGTGCCCAGTAACCAACAACCCGTTTTTTGTCGCCATAAACTTTAGCATCACCCGAGTTCTGGTAATCAATTTTTGCATATTCAAAATTGTCACTTTGCGTTAAATGAAGTAGGGTTAAAACCGAAGTCCAACCACAAAGCGAAGTTGCCAGATTTGTACCCGATTGCTTTTCGTTGCTTTTTAAGGTTGAAAGTAAATCTTCCGGATTGTTCTTGCAAATGGAGTCCGCGGTTAGAAAATCAATATTATTTGCATTCTCATAGTCGGGAAAATGTGAAAAATCGGTGCTAATTACAAATAGGTTTTCGGATGTAAAATAGTGTTTCAGTGCTTTTGCCAATTGTTTACAATCGTTGGCCTTATTTGTTCCTAATATTATGGGAACAAGCTTGAAATTGTTACCCAATTTGTATTGCAAAAAAGGAAGCTGAACCTCCAGGCTATGTTCGTGTTCATGAGTTTCGGGTTTGTTCTTAAAAACCGGGGAACTTTTTGTGAGCTTTTCTCCCAGCTCTTTGTCAACTTCTATTTCGCCCAAAGGAGTTTTGTAGTTTCCTTGCGTATAAATGGCAGCTCCGTTAAAATGAAAATGGTGACTTGAGGCTAATACAAAAACGTGTTTATAGTTTGCATTTTCGGGTAACTGATTAAATGCTGAAGCTGCCACTTTACCACTAAATATGTAGCCGGCATGTGGCGAAATAATGGCTTGCAAATGCGAAGATTTATCAGTCCTTTTTTCTGCTTCATCAAAAAGACTTTTAATCTCTTGTTCAAGTTCTTGTTTCGATTCCGGGTAAAATTTACCGGCAACAGCAGCTTCCCGAATATTATTTTTTGCTTTCCAAGCTCGCATATGGCTTTCAATTTACTGAATTCTGAATATTTATTGGCGGCTCGTGTGAAGAAACATTTAAATGATTTTTATTTATTCAGTTTTATAGTGAAAACAAAATTACGATGTTCTAATTTTAGAGTTCAAGCTAAAGACCCATGGAAGAACAGCAGTTAATATCAATAATTTCAATACTTGTCGATGCCGGGTGTGCCATTTTAGATGTTTATGAAAGTAATGATTTTGATGCTGAACTTAAATCGGATAATTCGCCAGTTACAAGGGCTGACAAAGCTTCCAGTAAAATTATTAATGAAAGACTAAAGTCGATTTTCCCCAATATTCCAATCCTTGATGAGGAAAATGAAATACCTGATTATAAACTTCGAATGAATTGGCAACACTATTTTTTAGTTGACCCGTTGGATGGAACAAAGGAGTTTATAAAAAAGAATGGTGAGTTTTGTATTAATCTGGCATTAATGAACAAAAACTATCCGATTGAAGGTTGGATTTATCAGCCCTTAACCGGAAAAGGGTGGTATTGCCAAAAAGGGAAAGGTATTTATGAATTCGATAAAGAGGGTCATATTCATCAAATTCAGAATAAGGAACGAGAGTTGCAAACCATTCGAATTGCAGCCAGTCGCTCGTTTTTTAAACCACACGAAGCCGAATTAATCGAAAAGATTAGAAAACACTATTTGGTAGAAATTAAACATTGTGGGAGTTCGTTAAAACAGGCGCAAATGATTTTAGGAAATGCTGATATGTATTTGAAAGCAGGTCCTTGTTCGGAATGGGATACCGCCCCCGGGCAATTAATGGTAGAAGAATTTGGTGGTTTGGTAATTCGGCAAGATTCTTTTGAGGTGATGCGTTACAATAAATCCGATATGATAAATCCACATTTTATCATGCTGAATTCCAGATTAAATACTCCCGAGTTTGTGAC
>JAUVDE010000039.1 GCA_030595485.1 Draconibacterium sp. | reverse complement strand
CGCTAAAGTTACCTTGCGTTTGGCGGTTCTGCCTACGCCAGCTTAGGGTTTCCATTGTGAGTGAGCGTTTGTGCGATATAATTTTTAGTTGTCCTTCCGATTTTTGAAGTTCAACGATTGATATGGACGATGCGCCAATATTAATCCCCAGATGATGTGAAGTAGTTACAGGATTCATACATTAATTCTTAGTTTATCTGCTGAAAATGTAAGTCGTAATAACTAATGTTTGATTTACTAAAGTTATAATATTCTGAGAAATATTGAATTATACTTCATCGTGTTTTTTTGGAAAGTATATTTTGAATCTTTGTGGTAATTTTGTCGAGCAAAAAGAATAATAAGTCTATTCCTAAAATATTTTATTAAACACAGGGCAACTTAATTAAACTTTTTACTTTTGCGACGCTCTAAAGGTAAAATGAGTAACTTTTAAAGCCAATAATTATTTAAACCAATGTTGAAAACCAGAAAACACCTGCTTTTTATCCTATTCATGTTTGCCATTTTAATAAATGGAACAGCACAAGATACATTTAATGAATTAGTTAGTAGCGAATTATATGCTTCGGGAAGATCTGTTGTAAACGGAATATCGTGGACTAACTCAATTGCTTATAAGGGAAATAGGTTTTGTGGAAGCAGCAATTGGAAGGATGGATCAATACTTTTTAATGGAAGATTGTATTCAGGACTAAAGATTAACTACGATGTGTTGGAAGATGAGCTTATTTTATACGACGAAACACCCGGTGCTGAAAAGTACATTCAACTGAATAAAGAGCTGATAGAACAGTTTAGTTATACCGATGAAAACACGACCCAAACCTTCGTCTTCAAAGAATTAAATGCATCGAAGGGCAAGGAGATTTTCGAAGAAGTTTACAAGGGCGAAGTTTCTTTTTACATAAAGCACAAAAAGTCGGTAAAAAAAGAAATTGGTACTGTTTACATGGGGAAACTGTATGACGATAATACTTTCTATTTACATGATTCACAACAAATATTTGCTTTTAAAAACAAGAAAAAAGTTTTAGATATACTTGGTAACTCAAAGGAAATCAAAGATTTTATCAAGAGAGAACACCTAAGAATACATAGAAACTACCCAAACGATATTGTTCGTTTGCTTGTTTATCACCAATCCTTAACCCCAGCTAACTGATTGTAGATTTAAAATGAAAAAGCAAGCTCTAATACTATTATTTCTACTACTAATGTAGTTGGCAGTAATTGGTCAGGAAAGCAAAATAAGCATTTCCGGCAATTTTGTAGATGAACCATTTTTAGCATTCTCCAAAACGGTTGAGCTTGACTACGATTTAAATTTTTTCTTTTACTCTGACGATGTTAAACATTTAAAAGTAAACGGAAATTTTAAACAGGTTTCACTTTCAAAATGTTTAAGCGAAATCCTTGATGGAACAAGTTTGTTTTTCACTATTAAAAATAAGCAAGTTTTTATCTACTCCGGCATAAATCTTCATCCTCTATTTTTAGTACAAAAAAACAAAACTGTTGAAGTTGAAAACAAGTCGGAAGAACAGATGAGTCGTGAAAGACTTTTGGCAAAACAATACGAACTACTAAATATTGGTTTGCCGGGCTCACAGAATTCGGGGTATGCAATTGTTTCCGGTAGAATTAGTGTTTACAATAACACGCTAAATGTTCAGGGGTGCAACGTTTACACGCAAGAAGAAAAACGAGGAACATCGTCGGATTCGAAAGGTAATTATTCGCTTCGTTTACCGCTTGGAAACCACACCATTATTTATAGCAGCGTTGGAATGGAACCAACACAACGCCAAATTAATTTGTATGCCAATGGCAAGTTAAATGTTGAAATGGAAACCAAAGTAAATTTACTTGGCGATGTAGAAATTATGGGAAATAACAAGGGAAACCTGAACCGGGTTGAACTTGGCATGGAACACATTGATATGAAATCTGTTAAAAACCTACCAAGATTATTGGGTGAACCCGACATTATAAACAGCACGCTTATTTTACCCGGAGTTGCTACCGTTGGAGAAGGTGCATCGGGTTTTAATGTTCGAGGTGGAAAAACCGATCAAAACCTTATTCTGATAGATCAAACCCCTATCTATTATCCATCACACTTTTTTGGCAATTTTTCAGCCATAAGTTCCGATGTAGTAAGCGATGCCAATCTGTATAAAGGAAGTTTTCCGGTAAAATATGGTGGGCGAATTTCGTCAGTTTACCAGATAAACACAAAAAAGGGTGACGCTAAAAAAATTAAAGGAGCTGGTGGAATTAGTCCTGTATCAGCAAAGTTTATGATTGAGGGACCAATGAAAAAGGATAAGTCGTCGTTTCTTCTTAGTTTCCGTAGTACCTATTCTGATTGGGTTTTAAATCAGGTTACGGTTGACCAACTGTACAATAGCTCGGTAAATTTTTACGACATTCAAAGTAAATTTAACTTTAAGCTAAACGAGAAAAATAATCTTACTTTTAATTTATACGGAAGCGAAGACGGTTTTAAGCTCAGAAGCGACACAACATATAATTACTATAATATTCTCGCTTCCTCTTCACTTGAAACCCGACTGGAGAACAACTGGAAGATGCAAAACTCGATCTCGCTAAGTGCTTTTGGCTATAACATTGCCAGTAAAGGTGATTCCTTACGAGCCTTCGAAATTACACATTCACTTCAGAATTATTCTTTAAAAAATCTGGTTGAAAAAACGATAAACAAGAATGTGAAAGTAAATTTGGGTGGCGAACTCCAACTCTATTTTGTTAATCCGGGAGAAAGGGAAATCCCTCAAAGTTCGGAACTTACACCTTTTAGTACCGAAACCGAACGAGGATTGGAATACGGATTATTTGCCGGAGTAGAATTTAGCCCATTTGAACGTTTGAAACTAGAATCGGGTGTTCGTTTAGCGGGTTATTTATCACTTGCCGATGGTCAAAAAAATATCTATAAAGAGGGCCTGCCACTTACCGAAGACAACTTGATTGAAACGGTAGAAACTGATGTTAATTCAATCGAAAAACATTATATATATCCTGAATTTCGCTTTGCGTCGAATTACAGTTTAAGTCGTTACACCGCTCTGAAATTTAGCTACAATATTACCACGCAGTTTTTACACATGCTTACCAATACCTCAGCAATTTCACCCACCGACACATGGAAATTAAGCGATGAGTATTTGGACCCACAACGCGGGCATTTGCTTTCAGCCGGATTTGTAAAAACGAACTACCACAATACTTTGGAAATGTCGGTTGAAGGATTTTATAAACGAATGGACAACATAAAGGAGTACAAAGCCGGTGCCGACCTTTTGTTAAACGACCACATTGAAACGGAGATACTAAACGGCAAAGGAAAATCGTACGGAGCCGAGTTCTCGTTACAAAAAAATGGTGGTAGATTTTACGGACGTATGGGATATACTTATTCCAGAACGCTTATCAGAACCGAATCGGATTTTGAAGAAGAGCTTATTAACGACGGTGAGTTTTTTCCGGCAAATTACGATAAACCACACAACTTAAACATACTTGCAAACCTGGAGCCTGCACGTGGAATTGTTTTTTCGGTAATGACTAGCTATTCTACAGGTAGACCAATTACATATCCGGTTTCGAAATATAAACTTGGCGAACAGGTTATTCTCCACTATTCTGATTATAACCAATTTAGAATACCTGATTATTTCCGAATTGATGTCTCTTTAACAATTGATAGAAACCTTCGAAAAGATAAACTCATTGATGGTTCTTGGTCATTTTCGGTATACAACTTAACCGGACGAAAAAATGCCTATTCGGTTTATTATAGAAGCGAAGGAGATCATTACGAAGGTTACAAACTTTCTATTTTTGGCTCTGCAATTCCAACTGTCACTTACAACTTCAAATTTTAATGATGCAAAAAAAATATATAAATTGCATAGTGTCATTCATACTTGTAATGATGCTGTTTTCATGCGAAGAACCATTTAATCCTGACATCGACATAAAAGATTACGAAAGTATGTTGGTTGTTGACGGATTGATTAGCAACGAAATTGGGCCATTCCGCGTTCGTTTGAGTTCGTCGGTACCACTTGATACAAGTGTTAACGAAGTACCCGTTTACGGAGCAGAAGTGGAAATATTTGACACGAATGGAAATTCATACACCTTATACGGTTTTTCCGATGGTTGGTACGAAACCGAACAAAGAGATCTTCGGGCTCAGGAAGGTATTGGTTATACCTTAAATGTTACAACTCCCGACGGAATGCAATACGAATCGACAACTGTTGAATTACTTAGAGGTCCTGAAATTGAAAGCTTACATTATAAAGAATCGTATCACACCGACTTTTCTGCTGATCCACCAAAAGATGAAACTTGGTTAGATATTTTAATAGATACCAAAGGTAGCGCCGGAGAAACAAGTTATTTAAAATGGGAATACGAGGAAACCTGGGAAATTAATATCCCTAATGATGTTAAGGTTGCTGACGCTTTAGGAAATTTATATGATGAAATTGCAAAACCAAACAATGAAATGCGCAATTGTTGGGTTGATGCAAAATCGAATACGATTAAAGTTGCCTCAACCGAAAAACAAGAGGTAAACAACATATTAGATTTTCCGATAAAAAGTATCGGCCCGGGAGGCAATCAGCTCGATATAAAATACAGCATTCTTGTAAAACAATACTCAATGAACAAGGAACTGTTTTCATTTTGGAGCAAACTTAAAGACAGCAACGAAAACATTGGAAGCATGTTCGATAAAACACCGAGTGCCATTTACGGAAACATTACTTGTTGTTCTACCGATAAAAAATCGTTAGGTTATTTTATGGTTTCCGATGTAAAACAGGAACGAATATTTATCGATAAAGCGAAACACGGCGTAAATACTTATACCGGATATGAAAATTGTTTGTATGCGTATTCACGATTGCCAGAGTACATTTACTTTGGAGAAACCGAGGAAACAAACAGAAACCTTTACAATGCCGCTCCACAGTGCATTAATTGTCTGAACGAAGGAACAAATGAAAAACCACCATTTTGGGAATAATAATAAAATGTTGAAGTATATTAAAATAGCAATTCTAATTTTTGCCTGCATAAGTGTAATGCCTGTGAAAGGGCAGAATAATAGCAGTGAGTTCCCAAGCGAAGAAATCACTATTCAAACCAGTCAGCAATTATTGTTTCCAGGAGAAATACTTTGGTTTTCGTTATTTAGCACAAATTCTTTAGCGGAAACCGACTTAAGCAGCCTTGCTTTTGTTGAGCTAATTAATCCCACGAATACATCGGTTCTACGTAAAAAAATAAAACTATCTGATGGTTCGGGCAGCGGTTACTTTCAACTTCCTGATTCGCTAAGCACAGGTGTTTATCGGGTTGTAGCATACACCAACTGGATGAAGAACTTTGATACAAAGGAACACCCTTTTTCTGAGCTGGCAATTATTAATCCCGAGCAGCCCTTTAAGCCAAGTTCTAATGTAAATAGTTCTATCAATGTTCAACTCTCACCAAACAACAAAAGCTACAATAAACGTGTACGAATTGACCTAGCTGATTTAATTGACCTTAACAAACAAAATAAAGGGATTTATTCTATTTCGGTTAAACACAAAGAACCCAAATTATTTGTTCCCTCCAACAGGGAGAATACTGGTGCAAAGAAAGACGGCAATACGCTAAGGTTTTTGCCCGACTATAAAGGCATTGTAGTTTCCGGAATGCTATTTCAAGCGAATAATGAGTTGGCTAGTAATAGGGAAGTTATACTTTCGATACCTGGGAATGGTGTCGACTTACAAAGTTCAACAACCAATACAAATGGCACATTTAGCTTTCTCCTTTCAAACACATTGGCAAACCAAGACTTGGTTTTTACGCTGCCTGATTCTGAGATGAACATAAAGTTGAATGATCCGTTTGTAAACCAACACAATTTCCATAACACTCCAATTATTCAGCTCGATTCGTTGGCTAACACATTTTTACAGGAAAAATATTTCTATTGGCAGCTGGCTCAAAAATTCGGTAATAACGACTCTGAATCGACTCCTGCCGACAGTCTGGATACGTCGCCATTTATCTTTTATTCAAATCCTAACCGTACTTTTAAATCGAAAGATTACATATTGCTCGATTCTATATCCGAATACTTTCACGAGTTAATTCCTAGTGTACATTTTAACCGCATTAAAAACGATTTCCAGATTGATATTATAAATCAAAAAAACAAACTATCGCTAGGCAATAGTCCAGGTGTTTTTGTCGATGGAGTACTGTATTCTAGTTTTAATAATCTTGCTCAAATCCCCACAAGTAAACTCGATAGAATTGAAGTTTTATGGGATAAATACCACTACAAGGATTTTTCCTTTGATGGAATAGTAAGCATTCATACAAAAAATGCCGATTTCTATGCGGTGGATTTACAGGAGAACATGACGCGTATTATTTATCCTTTAAGCGATAAAAACGGCATTCAGTTTAAAACGAAAATGTATACCAAAAACAGTATCTCGTCGAAACGACCGGACTTACGTAACCTCCTTTATTGGAATGCTGCGGTTAATGCTGACGAGTTCAATAAATTGCATTTCTATACTTCCGATATATCCGGCACATACGAAATTACAATTTCGGGATATACTGAAAGTGGCAAATGGAATACACTTAGTAACAAATTCGAAGTGAAATAAACCCGATTGGTAATGCCGATTAAAGAACTGGTTAAGGATAGTCCATTCCCGGTTTTCAATGTAAAAACCACAATTTCATTTTCATTAAGTCATATTGATTTTTTTTCGTTAAAGTGTAAAAATTGCTAGTTTTTGATGACCTTTAGGCCTCAACTAAATCGCTATCAATTTTATTGATCTTTTCAGAAATTGATTAGTATAAAAAACACTTTTATCATGCAAAACAAACTTTTATTTATCTTATTATTTTCGAGCATACTCATTCTGGCGCAATGCAAACCTGAAAACCCACTTGAAAAAATACAAGTAAGTACAAATGAAAAAGGAGAATTGCTTATAAATGTTTCCGAAGCGTATATCCAAAAATTCAAAGCCGAAGGTTTTGTCCACTATAGTGACTTTGGCGCAAAGGGTGACGGAAAATCGGATGATATTGACTTTATTGCTGCGGCTCATAAATTTGCAAATGAATACAACCTTTCGGTGAAAACCGACGAGGGGGCGACATACTATATCGGAGGAAAGAACCGCACTGCGGTCATCATGACAGATACCGATTTCGGAACGGCAGCCTTTATCATTGACGATACGGAAGTTCAAGACCGCAATGCATCTATTTTTAGGGTCAGTTCCGGACAGGAACCGTTTAAACTAGAAGGAATATCGACCCTTCAGAGGAATCAGGAGAAAATTAATGCATCCTTATCCGGAACCTGTCTTGTTACAGTCACCAATTCACATGTAAAGCACTATATCCGCTATGGTTCGAATCAAAATAATGGATCTTCGCAAACGGATATTTTTATCGTTGACAAAAACGGTAATGTGGATATGGATGCTCCAATCGTTTGGGACTTTGAGCAGATCACGAATATTACCGCACTTCCCATTGACGAAAAGATATTGACAATCACCGGCGGACGATTTACTACAATTGCTAATAAGGCCGAGTCGAAATACAACTACCATAGTCGAAACATAGCTATCAGACGTTCCAATGTTATTGTTGATGGACTGGAGCACTATGTAACCGGTGAAGGAGACCATGGTGCGCCCTATGGAGGTTTTATTAATGTTAGCGACTGCTCTTACGTCACAGTTCAAAACACTATTTTTACCGGTCATAAAACATACCGTACGATTGGTGCAGCAGGGAGCCCGGTTTCCATGGGCACCTATGACATCTCGATAGGCCGAAGCCTAAACGAATCATTTGTGAATTGCAGCCAGACAAATGACATTGATGACCGCACATACTGGGGATTAATGGGGTCTAACTATTGCAAGAACCTAGTTTTAGACAATTGCATTTTTTCACGGTTCGATGCTCATAAAGGGGTTGCTAATGCCACCATCAAAAACTCAACTCTGGGACATATGGGAATTAATGCCATTGGCAGCGGAACCTTTACTGTTGAGAATTCTACCATCCGTGGAGGGCGCTTCATCAACCTACGTTCCGACTACGGAAGTACGTGGCAAGGAGAATTTATCATCCGCGACTGTATTTTTGTGCCTTCTGGAGGTAAAACCACCAGTGCCAGCTTAATCGGCGGCTCCTACTCGGGGCAGCATGATTTTGGCTACACCTGTTATATGCCAGAACGTATTACCATCGAAAACCTACAGATCGACGACTCCAATCATCCGGAGGACTACCAAGGGCCTGTCATTTTTGGAGATTTCAATCGACAGATGACCGATGATTCCTACCTAGAGAAGTTTCCCTATGTCAAAACCAGGGAAGTTATTCTCCGGAATGTAACGACTAGCAGCGGCAAGGACTTGAGACTTTGTGATAATCCGTACATGTTCAAGGATGTGAAGGTTCATGTCGAATAATGGGTGCGTAGTAGTAACGGCTTATTGTGGAAAATTGACCTCGCTTGTCAGAGCCAGAATGAGTGTACATTATTCTTCAAAATGGTAAATTTTATGTGGTGTATACTTCTAAGTAGTCTTGATAGAAGTTGCAACTTCCATTTGTTAGGAGCAGTACTAAAAGGTTAATTAACCTTGTTTGACTTTCGTATGTTATTCAAATTTGATTTCCTTGAAACGAACACAATAAACAATTTACCTGTCCTCATGTTCTTTTAGGATAATCATCGTTTAAATAAATAAATTGTCATGAAACAATTCATTCTAGTTATATCCATCTTGTGTTTTTATATCTCATCATTTGCACAGGAAATCTGGGTGGTTGACAATCCTCATTCAAATTTACGTTTCGAAGTAGGTTGGGAAGATTTTTCGGTTAGAACCGGTGAATTCAAAACCTTTGAAGGATTAGTTGAAACAGACTCCAGAGATGATTTGTCGAATGCAACATTTGAGTTTATAGTTGATGCTTCCAGTGTTGATGTAATTGCCGACAGGCTTGCTGATCATGTCAAAAGTGATAAATTTCTAGAGGTTGAAAAGTTCCCTGAAATCACATTTTATTCGAAGGGAGCAACACGCACCTCCGACAGTACCTATATTTCAACAGGCAAATTAACTATTCATGGTGTTGAAAAAAACCAGGATGTTGCCATTTGGGTAAAAGGCTTTAAGGCGACCAAGAAAGGTGATGTTTTTGGGTTGGAAGTGACCTTAATAGTCAATAAAAAAGAATTTGGACTTGTTTGGGGAAGCCCTAGATTAGCAGAAAATATAAAGCTTGTAGCTTATCTGTTATATAAAATGAAGAAAGAGGAATAGGTAGAATAACAAAGGATTACTACAGGTGATGATGTGATGAGGTGATGATCTTCTATTTATTGTCTGCTCCGTTTTTTGTATTTTGGGCACGTATTTTTTCGGTGCTTAGAGTTTCAAGTTGTGTAAGTGTTTCTTTTAGATTCATGCTACTATTTTAATACATCGTATTCGGATTGGCCGACTTCTCAGGAATTTGTTGAATGGCATCCCAATGTTCACCGATTTTGCCCTTCTCGTCAAATCTAAAAAAGTCCATGGTAACGTATTGGTCGTTTCCCGGCCAGGTTTGGTGGGTATGTAAGGCAACTAAATCACCCTCGGCGATACAACGCACAAACTCTATCGATTTTTCAGGATATTCGTGCTGCATTCTTTCAAAATAATCGATAAAACCTTGTGTGCCATCCGCAACATCAGGATTGTGCTGAATGTATTCTTCTCCAATGAAATCTTCTATCGCTTTTTTCGGATTACCTTCATAAGCCATTTTGTAAAAAGCAATGGCATTTTTTTTATTCTCTTGTAAGTTCATAATTTCAGATTTTATATTCTATAAATTTATAAAGAAAACAGTTTGGGTTTTAACAAGTTCATTTAATCGTTAGATAAAGGTGGCTCATTGACACTCGTTTCCGAATGTTTTGCAGATAATTTCTATATTGGAAATGAATACAGTGAAAATTATTCAGAGAATAAGAAATGAAGATAGTAATTGCACCCGATAAATTTAAAGGTTCGTTAACAGGAATTGAATTTTGCCATGCCGTTGAGCGAGGTATTAAAAAGCATGTAAAAGAGATGGAGGTTTTGAAACTTCCTCTTGCCGACGGAGGTGATGGAACGGTGGAGGCTTTGCAATTTTATACGGGAGGCGAGTATGTTTCGCTTGAAGTAAACGATCCACTTTGTCGGAAGATAAATGCCAATTACTTGTATTCACCTAGAAATAGGATGGCCTTTATTGAAATGGCAGAGGCTTCAGGTATTCGTTTACTGAAAACTGACGAACTAAATCCCTTACAAACCAGCACTTTCGGAACCGGAGAATTAGTAAAAGATGCGATTGGGAGAGGAGCGCAAAAAATTATTCTTGGCATTGGTGGGAGTTCGACAAACGATGCAGGAATCGGAATGGCAAAAGCACTTGGATTTCGTTTTTTTGATGAAAATGGAAATGAGTTGGATGGCAAAGGTGGGGATTTATACCGACTACATTCGATTGACAGTTTCCACGTTATTGAAGAACTAAACAATGTGCGTTTTGAAGTGGCTTGCGATGTCGATAATCCTTTATTTGGAAAAAACGGTGCAGCTTATATTTATTCGCCACAAAAGGGAGCTTCAATCGAAATGGTGCAGGAATTAGATAAAGGTTTGCAAAACTTTAACGCAGTGGTAAATACTCAGTTTGGAAAAGATTTGCAAAGCATTCCTGGAGCTGGTGCGGCCGGAGGTTTGGGAGCCGGTTGTGTTTTGTTTTTGAATGCCGAGTTAAAGTCGGGCACAAGTTTAATTAAAGATATAGCCAATTTTGATGAACAGGTAAAAGATGCGGATTGGATTGTAACCGGCGAAGGTAAATTTGACGAACAAACCTTTTCGGGGAAAGTGATTAAAGGTGTTTTAGAATCGCGAACTACCCAAAAGCTAGCTGTTCTTTGTGGCACTAGCGAATTAACAAACAAGCAATTACAAGCGCATAAAATTGAATTTTTGGCAGAATTGATGAGTCAGGCAAAGAGTTTTGACGATTCAATTAAAAACTCGGGAGAATATCTTGAAAAGGCTGCTGAAGAGTTTGCTAAGAAATACTTGGTTTGAAATAACAAAATTAGCTTGTCTTGGGAAAGCTGAAATATATAGTAAAGAATCTTTCAGGAATGAGGGGTGAATGGGGGTAATTATCTGGAAGGTGATTGGAATAAACTAACATGTAAAAAGGTAGTTTATGCAATCTGTGTCATTTTTTCGGCTTGCTCATTCATGAAAACCTGGGCTTCACCGTACGAATTTAAGTCGCGGTTTATGTTAAATACATTAAATTTTGCACATGGGTAATCAACTTGCTCCGCAAAAACCGGTGTTTGTTGCGTTTGTTGAGACGTTGAAACAATAGCGTCATTTTTGTAATCGTAAGCGAACTCTTTGTGTTCGGCAAAAACAAATTCTAAACCCGATTTTCCAAATGCAGCTTCATAAAAGCGCGAAAAAACCAGGAAGATTTTCCCATTTGGCATTCCATAATAATGAGCAGGAAATGCAGTAGGTAAATACGAGGCATACGTTCTGTGAATAATCTTTGCTATTGGTTTCATAAGATAAAATTTACTTATTAAACAAAATCACATTAGAAAACATCCATATTGGTGTTTTGCTTGTAACTAAACAGCTATTCATTAATTCTATCGTTCTTATTAGATAGAAATGAGTTGCTCCTTAGCAATCAATTTGTGCGAAAGAAAGTTTATTTATTGGCGTCCAACCATATATATATTCCGAAAACCTTAAAAAGGTAACCCAATCCCAATTTTTCAACATCGGTTTAGTGGTTAAATTAAGTGTGCTCAAATGCCTTTAGTGTAGTCTATAGGATATCTTCAAGTTCTGTTTTTAGCTTTTCAAACTCGTTTTTCAGCTCCTCATATCGGGCATAGGCATCTTGCCCGGGATGTTGGTCGGCACGGTTAATCATAGACGAGAGATAGCTAATTTGATCGAGTAACATAGGTTTCTGATACCGTCCCTCTTGGGTCTCAAATCCATCTTCCAAAACTTTTAGTCTTTTAATTTTTTCAGCACGTTTCTTTTTCTTTTTGTCTGAAAGCGCTTCAAACTCTACCAAGTGGGTTTTTATCTGGTCTGCAATTTGCCTGGCTTCCGATTGTAAATCACGAATTTCAAGTGCCAGTTTTTCTTGAGCTATCAGATCATCCACACAAATTCCTGCTTGTTTTAATCTGAGGTCAATCAAAACTGAAAAATCTTGCTCTATTGTCGCATTCCCATATTTAAGTCGTGCTTTGTAAATGCCCGGCACAACCAAGGGACCAAAGTTGGAGTCGGGTTCTTTTTTATCCCAGGCTCCGTTGTGTCGTAAATTCCATTTTAGCTTGTGTAAGCCAGCTGACTTTTTCAGAATTGGCGCAGCTCCTGATAGACTTGAAAAAACAGTTGCCATATCGTTTTTTATTTCTTCCAACTGCTGAGTTTGTGATGTGCTTTTAAAGGTGCGTATTACTTCTCCGTTGGAGGCCATTATTTCCAAAATCATATCAACCTCAATACTATCGGACAAATAATAGAAAAGCTCAACTCCCGGCTTTGAATAAGTTACGCCTGAGCCACCACGCGTTGCTGGTCTTCGATAGGTTTCTCTAATTTTTAAAAGACTACTTTCAGTATTAAAGTTGAGTTGATGCAAAGGTGTGAGATTATCAAGAATCCAGAATCCGCGTCCCATTGTTGAAAGCACAAGGTCCTTCTGATGGATTTTTATATCGGTGATTGGAGTAATGGGTAAATTCATTTGAAAGGCTTGCCAACTGTCGCCATCGTCAGCTGAAATAAACATTCCATATTCGGTTCCGGCATAAAGTAAACCTGGCAGGTCGGGGTCTTCACGAACTACTCTGACCGGATAATCATCAGGAATCCCCTTGGTAATTAAAGTCCACGATTCACCTAAATTTTCAGTTTTATAAATATATGGTTGCCAATCGCCCAGTTGGTAGCGCAAAATACTGATGTAAGCTTTTTGGGCATTATGAGGCGATGGTTCAACCGCATCAACACGACCACCTTTGGGCATATTCGGAGTTACATCCGTCCAGCTTGCTCCACCATCTTTTGTAACATGAACGGGGCCATCGTTTGCACCTACCCAAATAACCCCTTCCTGAACCGATGATTCGCGAATGGAATAAATAGTACTGTAGAATTCTTCTCCGGTAACATCACGTGTTATAGGCGAGCCCGAAATTACTTGCTTGTCGGCCTCGAAAGCAGTTAAGTCGGGCGAAATAGTTTCCCATGTTTTCCCATCGTCGGTGGTTTTATGCACAAACTGAGAGCAGTGATAAACCACATCGGGATTATGTGGCGAAACATGAATGGGCGAAACCCGTTGAAAACGATATTTTAATTCTTTTGGATTATGACCATACATATTTGCGGCACCCACATAAAACTGCTGTTCTTGCCCGGTAAGCTTGTTGTAAGTTCCAAATCGGCCTTTGCAATTGCTGTATACAATGTTGTGGTTTCGCGGCTTTGGCACCGCTGGTCCAGTTTCGCAGCCTCCAACCGCCATCCAAAAACTGGTAGCACCACCCTGTGGACTGTATGGTGGATTTGAAGGAACAGCAATGGTTGAGTTATCTTGCTGACCTCCGTATAGCCAGTACGGAAACTGGTCATCAATCTCTACCTGATAAATTTCAGCAGTTGCTTGATTGGTTTGAGAACTCCAGCTTTTACCTCCATTTAAACTTACATTGGCACCACCGTCATTGCATTGAATTTGTATGTCAGAATTGTTTGGATTTATCCACAAATCATGATTGTCGCCATGCGGTACACTTTGCTTTTTCCACGTTTCTCCGGCATCGGTAGATTTATAATAGCGGGTTGCCAACGAATAGATAATATCCGCATTATTCGGGTCGGCTTCAATGTTGCAGTAATAAAAGGGTCGGTCGAGCAAGTCCTTTTTATTGCTTACTAATTCAAAACTTTCTCCTTGGTTATTAGAGCGATACAATCCACCCTCTTTCGAGTCTTCAGGTGCTTCAACTAAAGCATAAAGCCGATCGGGATCGGCAGCAGAAATGGCAAGGTCAATTTTCCCAATTAGTCCGTTTGGTAATCCATTTCCAAGTTTAGTCCAGGTAGTTCCTCCATCGGTAGATTTTAAAATCCCCCCGGCCTGAAATCCTCCACTAATTATAGTCCAAGGTTTTCTTTCAACACGCCACAAACTGGCATAAATAATATCGGGATTTGTTGGATGAAACTCAAGATCGACTGCTCCAATCGTGTCAGAGTTAAAATAAACTTGTTGCCAGTTTTTTCCACCATCCAAAGTCCTGTAAATCCCGCGTTCAGGATTTGGCTTAAAAGCCTGACCAATTGCAGCTACAAAAACAATGTCAGGATTGTTGGGATGAATTTCAACTGCACCAATTTGTCCTGTTTTTTCGAGGCCAATATTTTTCCACGTTTCACTCGAGTCTTCCGACTTATAAACGCCTCTTCCTGCAATAATATTTGAGCGAATTCCATCGGAGCCGGTTCCTACATAGACAATCTTCGGATTTGATTGTGAA
>JAUVDE010000204.1 GCA_030595485.1 Draconibacterium sp. | reverse complement strand
GCTGAACCCTGGAAAAATACAGAAACGTCGAAATTTTTATATCCGCCCGAAAGACCAAAACCATAAATAATTTCAGGTGTTGTAGGGTAACCGATTGGAACAGCATCGAGAGCTGTAATTTTATCATCGCCGTTTATATCGCGATACTTAATGTCACCACCTCTTACAGCACTTCCACCTAGCGTTTGTAAGGGCGAGTTTATCACTTCCATATCATCTACGAACAAACGTTCGGCTATATAACCCCATTGCTGATCTAATGGTTGTCCAACTTTCGATAACCAGGGAGTTGCACTGAAATCGGGTTCCTCTACTTTTTCGAACTGGCCTTTGGCATAGGTAAAGTTACCACGCCCAACAAGCCATATTCCATTGTCAAACATGGCGTTATAGTCAAGCGAGATATCAACACCTTTACTTGAGGCTTCTCCAACGTTTGCTTTGGTATTGGCTTGCAATCCAAAAGTAGAGAATGCCAGGCGGTCCATTAAAATATTGGTACGGTATTCTTTAAATAAATCGACTTGTATATCGATTTTGTCCCATAAACCCAATTCCAAACCAAGGTTTGTTTTGGTAGCTGTTTCCCAGGTAATCCGGTCGTTGGCATAACGATCGATGGAAACTCCATTTACATCGTACATACCATCGGTACCCCAACTGTAACCTTTGCCTCCATCATTTATATTTACGCTCGAAAGGTAAAAGAAACGGTCGTTTGCAGAACCAATTTGGTCGTTACCAACTATTCCGTAAGTTCCCTTAAATTTCAATTTTGTTATTGTAGAGCTTATGCCTTGCATAAATTCTTCTTTTGAGGCATACCATCCTAAACCTGCCGATGGGAAAAAACCAAAACGTTCTTTTTCCGAGAAACGTTCTGTTCCGTTGTATCCAAAGTTAAATTCGGCAAAGTAACGTGTGTCATACGCATAGGTAAAACGACCCGATATTCCGAGGTTTCTACTGGGTAATGACGCTTGTAATGTATTTTCATTTCCGGATAAGGATTGGCGCATAATTCCAACAAGTAGGCCACTTACACCATGTTTCTCATTAATCTCAGTATCGTACATTACAGCCGCTTCAGTATAAAATGAAGATGAAATGTATTTACTTCCTTCTTCATAATCTAAAGAAGTTCTTCCATCATTAGCATTTAAAACTGTTAATTCATACTCATCGCTACGCGAATCGTAATCGGATACTTCGTAGTAAAACGGATTTGAGTTACGTCGAACATCGAAATAAGCTTTTCGGGTGGTATTACCCAATAAGCGAGCACGTAGTCCTTCCGTTACAAACGATAAATCTTGTTTTAATTCGAATTGTGCAAGCATTAACGATTCGCTATATTCTTTATAACCTCTTTGCAATTCGGCATAAGGGTTTATGTAAGGACCATTCAAATTATTACCATAAAGTGTATGTTGCGTGTATTGGTGTGCTGCATCTGCGTCGTAAACAGCCGGGAATAGAACCGGGTTGGTTCTCATTATAGCGTTGTACATTTCCTTACCGCCCTCAAGTGGTCCGCGGTAATCGTCAAATGTTCCGTGTACCCGTACAATAGCTTCGGTAGTATTGGTAACGTTAATGTTAATATTCGAACGAATTAAATAACGTTTTAAATCAATATTACTACTGTAATCGTTGGCATCGTCCACATTTAATATACCATTGTCTTTAGTAACCGAACCAGCAATGTAGTATCTGGCCACTTTACCACCACCCGACATATTAATATTCAGTCGTTGGTTCATTGTATATTTTTTCAGTAACTCATCTTGCCAATCAGTTTGTGGATACACCATTGAATTTCTTCCGGCAATTGTATTGTCAATTTTATTTTGAGAATAAGGTAAAAAACCAAGAGGGTCTCTTGTGCGAACTGCTTCGTTATGCATTTGCATATAAGTTACCGGATCGGCAAAATCAACATTTTGGGTTGGTTGCGAAATTGCATTCTCAAACCTGACACTTACTTTTGCTGCACCTTCTTTACCTTCTTTTGTAGTAACCAGAATAACACCGTTTGCACCACGTGCACCATAAAGTGCTGTTGCTGTTGCATCTTTCATTATCGAAAATGCTGCAATATCATCGGGGTGAAGACGACCTAAATCGGTTGCTGATAATTCAATACCATCAATCAGAATCAGCGGAGATTTGGCATATCCAAAAGTTGTTACACCACGAATAAAAAACTGTGCATTATCTTGTCCGGGTTCACCACTTCTTTGGTACGAAATAACACCCGACATACGACCTGCTAAAGCCGTGGTTAAGTTACTTGCCGGAACTCTTAGTTCCTCGGGGCGAACCGTTTCTATCGATGCCAAAACGCTTTCTTTCTTTTGCCTGGCGTAGGCAACTACCGTTACATCATCCAGTTCTTCTGTTTTTTCAGCTAGAGTAATCGTAATTGTAGTTTGGTTATCAACATCAATTATCTGCGATTCCATTCCAATAAAGGAAAATACCAGCTTGTCGCTTGGTGAAGCTTCGATGTTGAAAGTACCATCATTGTCGGTAATTACACCACGGGTAGTCCCCAGTACAGTAATGGTTGCACCCGGCAAGGGTAATCCTTCACTGTCCTTTATCGTACCTTTAATTCTGTTGTCTTGTTGTTGACTTGGAGCAGCTTGTTCAGAATCGAGTTCTGCTTTGGTCTTTTCTCTGATTATCACTGTTTTATCGTCAATCTCATAAGCGAAACCTTGTGGAACTAAGTATTTGTTCATGATGGTTTCAACAGAAGATTCCTTTTCGTTAATGCTAATGTTTTCAACATCTTCAAAAAGGTCGGAACGATACAAAAAAGTGAACTCGCTTTGTTCTTCAATTTGATTAAGAACCTCGCTTACGGAAACTTTTCTCGCTTTAACCGTTAGTTTAACCGACTGCGAATAGTTGCTTGCAGTAGATTGGAGGACACTCAATAAAATGAATAGTGCCGTAAATTTCATAAATAAAATACATCTTAACCCTCCGAGTCGGCGAGCCTGATTCTTTTTTCTTTTCATAAGTTTGTAAAATATTAATTCAACATAGTTTTAAAACTGTGTCTACGGGAAGTGTTGATCACGTTTCCCGTATCTCTTTTCAAGGTCTTCAATCTTGATTTAATCTACATAAATTATTTTGTCATAGGCAGAAAATGTTATTTCATTAGTTTTAACTAATTGGTTAAGAATAGTTTGAATGTTCTCGTATCTTTTTAAGTTACCGTTAAAGGTAAGCTGTTTTGTATTTTCATTTTTAAACTGAAATTCAACATCGTACCAACGTCCCAAAACTTCAGCCATATCATCTAAACGCATGTTGCGGAAATAAAACCGACCATCTTTCCACGCTGTAAATTTTTTAATATTTACCTTTTGCTGATTGAATACATTTGATTCCTTTTGGTAGATGCTTTGGTAGCCAGGTGTTAGTTCTTGTTCTATTGCATTTTTATTATTTGTTGATACAGCAACTTTGCCCTCAATCAAGGTTGTGGCTATGTATGTATCGTTCTTATACGATTTAATGTTGAATGAAGTACCATAAACTTTTACCAGATGATCGCCAGATGAAACAACAAATGGGCAAAGCGAATCCGTTTTAACATCAAAAAAAGCTTCACCAATTAATTGAATGTTTCTTTGGTCTTTTTCGAAAACAACAGGATATTTTAAAATCGATTCGGAGTTTACTTTAACCTCTGTACCATCAGAAAGTGTCAGGTTGTATTCTCCACCTCTCGGCACGATTAGGGTGTTGTATTTGATTTCTTTTTTACGTTTTTCTTCCTTACGTTCTTCTGCGTGATAATAGTTTAGTTGGCTGTCACCATTTTTCGTAATTACCTCTGCCTCCTGAATTAAAGTATCTTTTACCGATTCTAATTTCAATTTTTCACCACTGTTTAAAATAAGGGTTGCCTTTTTAACTCCGGGGTCAAACTGAATGTTCTCAATGCTAACTAACTGTTCGGGTTCCGATTTTAATACTTCGTAGCCAAAATAGGCTGCTACAACCAAAAGAATACTAGCAGCGATACCTATTTTCCAGAAATATTGTTTTTTGCGTTTGGGGGCTATTTTTATATTTCTCCAGGCATCGGAAGAATCTCCGTTGAAGTCTTTGGTAATAGAAGTCTTAGCTTGTTGTTTTTTAAAGCGTTCAAAGTATTGTCTATGCTCACTGCTCTCAGCAAGCCACTGCTTAAGTTCTCTTTCTTCTTCAATAGTTAAAGAAGCATTGAAATATTTCCATAGAATGGAATAGTCCATAACGTTTTTCATCAAGTTTGCTTAATTCTATATACAAGGCACACAAGAATTATAAAAGGTTTATTTGATGATGAAAAAAAGTTGACTTAGAAGAAATAGGTGTTTGCCACTTTAAGAATTTTACGAATACTATGTCTACCTTTGTGCAATTGAACTTTTACCGTATTCTCGCTAATCGACATTTCTTTAGCTATTTCTTTTATGGAAAGTTCTTGTAAATATTTTTTGTGAAATACCCGGGACATTTGTTCGGGTAGTTTTATAAGTGCCGCTTTTATATTATTTAATACCTCGTCGTCCTGCCTTTGTTCATCATCCATCAATTTCATCATGGAATCAAGATAAAGCAATTCATGTTTATCTTTAATTTTTAAGGCACGCAGTTGGTTAAGGCAACTGTTTTTTACCGCACGAAATAAGTAAGCTTTTATCGATTTTTCGAGGTGAATATTTTTAGCGTTTTCCCACAAGTAAATGAATGCGCCTTGCACAACATCTTCAGATGCGTTAGTATCCAAAAGAAACTGGTTGGCAAAGTTCACTAAAGCATTATAATGCTCATGAAAAACTTTTTCAAAAATGAGGTTATTACCGTTTCTTATTTCACTAAATATAAGTTTATCAGTACGCACAAGCGGTATACTATTAATTAAGTTAGATAAAAAGTTTGATAAATTTCTTTAAATCGAAGCACAAGATATGAAAAAAATTAAAATCTACAATTAGAATCAAATAAATCTGGACAATTTTAGAATTTGTAATAAACACACAATTATACTTGTTGTTGGTACGCTGCTACTTTACTAAAAACCTATGAAACAGTTTATCGTGTTTGGTGTTTTGGTCTGTTTTATGCAGTATTCTAGAACGCAAAAATTAGCTGCTTTGCTCCGCGTTAAAATGTTAAAAGTCATTGTGACACATAATACCACAGTTCTTGTCCTACTTTCAGGAAGATGGTTAGCCGATGAATTATTGCGAACTGCAAGGGTGGCTGACTTGCAAAACCGTTTCATCAGGCCGAGGCCTCTTTTTATCGAGTCTGGAGTCGAAACGTGGCCTTAGGGAGCAAGAGAAGCTCCGAAGAATTGAGGAGATCACTCGGGCGAACTTAGGCTAGGTGAAGATGGAAGATGAAGATAGAATGCAGCCTTGAGCTCAGAAATGCCTTCTTCGTGCTTCGTCTTTGTTGTCAAGGCAAAGATGAAGGCCTCCGGCAGGAAAAAAAAACTTGATTGAAGTTTGAATATTACTTGTTTTATTTTACTCCACTGGAATCTCAATGTGAGCTATTTTTATGAATTCAGTTAGCACAGTGGATGTATTATTAAAATCCCAGGATGGCATTATTAAGGGCAACGGTTATCGTGAAGGTCATGTTTAATCTTTAAAAAAGGGATTGTCGAAATCATCATCGTCGTCCAACTCAATTCCTTCGGGGTTGGTGGTAACTTCACTTGCCGGCTTGTCGTTTTTACGATTCATTTCGTCCAGTTCTTTCAACTCCTTGTTAAACTTTAGCATTTGTTTATACTCGCGCTTTAGTTTCCATAATTTTGGGATGAAGTAAAAAGCAGCAACTAAATAACCCAATAATAAGCAAGTTAAGAGTACAATAACGAGCGGTGCATCTTTTATTTCCCAGAAAAAAACATTGATGGTGATATCCATTGCATTTTGCAGCGTGAATATTACCAGCAGAAGAGCAAGAATCAATATAATGACAATTATTATCTGCATGATTGTTTGTTTTTGTAAAAATAAAAAAAGGATAACAGTTACCTATTAACCTGAGTTCAATTTAAAATATAAACACAGCTTCTGAAAATTTTCACATAGCCAATTCAAATTTTTGAAGGACTATCGGGATAATTCAAGAAAATTTGAAGCAGAATATGAGTAAATTTTCGAAGCCTACAATTAGGAAAGTCATTGTTGCACAATCTTTGAACTAAAAAAACATTGAAATAGCCCGCTATTCCTTCTTTCTTTATAATCCAAATCTAGCACAACAATGACTTTCTGTGAAAATATTTTAATTTGAACTCAGGTTATTATCCTTTAAACGAATATTTTAGAATTAGATTGTGAG
>JAUVDE010000294.1 GCA_030595485.1 Draconibacterium sp. | reverse complement strand
ACCATTTCGATATTTTCCTTTCCCTCGTTATCAACAGAAATAGTAAGCAGTCGAAGTTTGTTGCCGGTTACATCTACGTCAAAACCCTTTTCAATTTGCGAAAGCTGGAACTCAGAAAGCACAGTTAGGTCATATTTAATTAGTGCATCCAACGAAATGTTAAAGTACTCCGCTATTTTTAGGAGTACACGAAACGGTGGCTGTACATTTTTTTCGTAGCCTGAAAGGGTAGTCCGGGTAAGTTCCAATTCTGCCGCCAAATCCATTTGCGATTTCTGGCGACGTTTTCGTAGGAATTTTAAGTTTTGTGCGAAGTGCATAGTTTTTTTGTTACAAAATGTACTAATTGATAGTGTATTCGGGACTGCTTTTTGTTTTACGCCATGCTTCAGCTTGGCGATTATAAAATTGGTTCTGTAGGCTGGCTTTAGCCTTTAATATTCTGTGGACTTCTTAACGGCTAAAGCCTTTCTTTGTGTTACTTTCCAATCACCGGGCTAAAGCCGCGGTATAAAATGCAAATTTTGTACTAGTCCTACTTTTTACACCATGCCTTTAGCTTGGTGTTTTTAGCTCCGTAGTATGAGTAGGCTTTAGTCTTTAAATACCTTAAACCCATAAGTTTTAATAAACTCATTATATTCTTCGTCCCATGTTTTTGTTCTATGGTGTTCTTCTTGATTTTGAATATAATTACTCACTGTATTTACTTGAGATTCACTTACACTGACGGCAAAATATTCCTTTTGCCAAGCTAGTTTCGGATGATTGTCAACATGTTTGTTGAACAAATAAGATGATTCTCCTTTTATTAGTTGCATAATCTTTTCAATAGTTTGGTCATTTTTCAACCGAAAGAGACAGTGCACATGATTGTGGTAACCACCAACAGTTTCCATTAATATTTCCTTTTCAAGGGCATTGTTATGGATGTGGGTGAATAGTGCTTTCCTGTTTTCTTGAGAAATCACCGGCTCTCGATTTTTTACCGTCCAAACTGCGTGAACCCAAATTTTTACGTATGACATAACGTAGCTATTTATTAAAGGCTAAAGCCTGTTTTCTTATCGCCTATATCACCGGGCTAAAGCCACGGTGTAAAAGAAAATTATCAACTCTCCCTACAAATATATAATTATTTGACTAAATTATAGTCTAAATATTGACGAAAATATCGACATTTTTGAATAGGAACATTGTACATATTGATTTAGATACTTTTTTTGTGTCGTGCGAAAGGTTGTTAAACCGTGAGTTACACGGAAAACCCGTGTTGGTTGGAGGAACAAGTGGACGCGGAGTTGTGGCTGCTTGTAGTTACGAGGCAAGAACATACGGAGTACATTCGGCAATGCCCATGCAAATGGCGCGGCGCCTTTGTCCCGAAGCAATTGTGGTAAAAGGAAACAGCTCTATTTATAGCAAGTTTTCCGATAGCATAACCGACATTATAAAAGAGGAATCTCCCCTTTACGAGAAGTCATCGATTGATGAATTTTACATTGATGTAAGTGGAATGGATAAGTTTTATGGCTGCTACCAGTGGGCACAAGAATTGCGTACGCGAATAATTAAAGAAACTGGTTTGCCTATTTCCTTTGGCTTATCGACTAATAAAACAGTTTCGAAAGTGGCCACAAGCGAAATAAAACCCAATAACCATTTGAAAATTGAAAGCGGACAGGAAAAAGACTTTTTGGCTCCTTTGGTGGTGAAAAAGATACCGATGGTTGGCGACCAAACTTATAAAATGCTGCTAAGTATGGGCGTTCGCTATGTTAAAACCATTCAGGAAATGCCCATTGAATTGATGGATAAAGTAATGGGGAAAAACGGAATTGCACTTTGGAAGAAAGCACAGGGAATTGATAATTCGCAAGTGCAAGCTTATCACGAGCGCAAGTCCATTTCCTCGTCGCTTACTTTCGAAAAAGATACCATTGATGTGCAGGCCTTAAAAAAACTACTGTTGGCCATGGCCGAGAAGCTGGCTTTTTACCTGCGCAATGGAAATAAGCTAACATCTTGCATTACGGTAACGATTCGTTATTCTGATTTTGATACGCGCACCCGGCAAAAACGTATTCCGTACACTTCGCTCGATCATACCTTAATTACAACGGTTATGGAGCTTTTCGATCAGCTTTATAATCGGCGTGTTTTGGTGCGTTTGGTGGGTGTGCGTTTTAGTCACTTGCTGGGGGGAAGTTACCAAATGCGGCTGTTTGATGATAATGCCAACCTTATAAAACTGTATCAGCAAATGGACAAAATGCGTAACCGTTTTGGGCAAAATGCTGTTCGGCGCGCTTCAACCTTAGGAACGCGAGGAATTGGGCAAATGAGTAATCCGTTTAATGGTCAACCACCCGTAATTCCCGCACATAGGAGGAGGTGAAATGGACGAGAGATTGAAAAGAAAAGGATTGAAGAGATTGAATAAGATTGATTTTGGGTGCTAGGTTTTTGTTGCTGGTTACAGGTTGCAAGTTCTAGGTTTCTCAACTGAAGACTGTTCGCAAGCTCAATCTTCATCAATCTGTTTTCAATCTCGAATCAATCTAATTTTTAAAAACATGCTACTAAATTGTCACACATACTACAGTTATAAGTTCGGAACGATTTCTATCGATCAGCTGATTGAAGAAGCCACTGAAAAAGGTTACCATTCGCTGGTGCTTACCGATATTAATAATACTTCGGCAGCCATCGATTTTATTCGTCGTAGCCAGAATAAAGATTTGCGCCTGGTTGTTGGCATCGATTTTAGAAATGGTGCTGAGCAGAAATACATTGGAATTGCTAAAAACAATAAAGGGTTTCGAGAATTGAACGAGCACCTTACTTTTCATCTTCATTCGGGAAATGCATTTAAAAGCAGGGCCCCCATATTTTTAAACGCTTTTGTTGTGTATCCGCTCGGAAGTATTCATCCTAAAAATCTGAATAACGATGAGTTTATTGGAGTTCGTCCATTGGAGGTGAATAAGATATTTGGCGACCTTCGAAATTATCAGGGTAAGTTGGTGATGCTTCAGCCGGTAACTTTTAGGAACAAACGCGATTTTAATGTACACCGCTTGTTGCGTACCATGGATAACAATACTTTGCTTAGCCGTTTGCCCAAAAGCGAAGAAGCTAGTCCCGATGAAATAATGTTTCAGCAAGAAGAGGTTTTGCAAAAGTTTAGCGAGTTTCCTCAGGTAATTGAAAACACACAGCGTATAATTAATAACTGTTCTATCGAGTTTGTTTTTAAAAAAAATAAGAACAAAAAATGTTACACAAATTCGCCCGACGAGGATTTTGCGCTGCTACGAAAATTGGCTTGGGACGGAATTATATATCGATTTGGCGAGCCATCGCAAAAAGTAGTTGAGCGCATGGAAAAGGAGTTGAGGATTATTAGGCAGATGGATTTTGCTTCGTACTTTTTAATTAATTGGGATTTGGTGGAATACGCACGTAGTGAGGGCTGCTATTACGTGGGGCGGGGAAGTGGTGCCAATAGTATGGTGGCTTATTTATTACGAATTACCGATGTCGATCCCATTGAGCTGGATTTGTATTTCGAGCGTTTCATCAATCCTTCACGAAAAAGTCCGCCCGATTTCGACCTTGATTTTGCCTCACGCGATCGCAACCACATTACGCGTTATCTTTTCGATAGATATGGCTGGGACCATACAGCTTTGGTGGGTACTTATATTACGTTTCAGTATAAATCGATGATTCGCGAGTTGGGAAAAGTCTTTGGCTTACCCTCGCACGACATTGAGAAACTTCAGAAAGTAAGCGATTTTAGTAAGCTCGATGATATTAGCCGGCTGGTGTTGCGGTACAGTAAACTTATTCATGGTTTTCCGAGTCATTTAAGTGTACATTCAAGTGGCATTCTTATTTCCGAAGAAACCATTAGCACTTACACCGCTACCATTATGCCGCCCAAAGGTTTTCCAACCATTCATTTTAGTATGCTTGAAGCCGAAGATATTGGTTTTGCCAAGTTCGATATTTTAGCGCAGCGTGGTTTAAGTAAAATTCAGGATGCCATTGCCTTGGTTGAAGAAAATAGGGGGAAGCAAGTTGATATTCACGACCTAAAAACATTTAAGGATGATGAGCGCATAAAGGAGCTATTGAAGCGTGGAAATACCATTGGTTGTTTTTATGTGGAATCGCCAGCCATGCGAATGTTACTTACAAAATTAGAGGCCGACGATTATTTGCGATTGGTGGCTGCCAGCTCGATTATTCGCCCGGGAGTAGCACAAAGCGGAATGATGCGCGAATACATTTTGCGTTACCGCGACCGTAGCCGTTGTGTGGAAGCGCAAAAAGAAGCTCCCGAACTTTATAAGCTTTTGGAAGAAACCTTTGGTGTTATGGTTTATCAGGAAGATGTGATAAAAGTAGCCCATTTGTTTGCCGGATTAACTTTGGCCGAGTCGGATATTTTACGGCGCGGTATGTCTTGGAAATTTAAGCAGCGCAACGAGTTTGGAAAAGTGCGCAATAAATTTTTCTCAAATTGTATTGAAAAAGGATATGCACACGAACTAATTACACGTGTTTGGACACAAATTGAAAGTTTTGCCAACTATGCATTTTCCAAAGGGCACTCGGCATCGTATGCAGTCGAAAGTTTTCAGGCTTTGTTTATAAAAGCGTATTATCCGTTGGAGTACATTGTGGCAACCATTAACAACGGCGGTGGTTTTTATCGTACCGAATTGTACGTACACGAGGCGCGCATGCACGG
>JAUVDE010000288.1 GCA_030595485.1 Draconibacterium sp. | reverse complement strand
GGTAATGGTTAAAGCATTTTCGTACGGAAGTGGTGATGTGGAAATAGCACGTTTGTTGCAATACCAAAATGTAGATTATTTGGCTGTTGCAGTGGCCGATGAAGGAGTTCAGCTACGAAATGCAGGCGTTACAACTCCCATTGTTGTAATGAATCCCGAGCAGGACAGTTTTCAGAATATTATCGACTATAATTTGGAGCCCAATATTTATAGCATCCAATTGCTTCATAATTTTAACAAAGCAGTTTCAGCAAATGGACAACAAAATTATCCGATTCATATAAAAATTGATACCGGAATGAATCGTTTAGGGTTGAAACAAAACGACGAAATACAACAACTTATTGAAACAATTAAAGCTTCGCAACACTTAAAAGTACAATCGGTGTTTTCCCACTTGGCCGGAAGTGATGAACCCAACTTGGATACTTTTACGCATTCGCAATTCCAACGATTTGAAGATTGTTATCAACTCATTTCAAATGCCTTTCCCTATCAAATTGAACGACACATTCTAAATTCGGCAGGAATTGAAAGGTTTACAGAAAAACAATTCGACATGGTTCGTTTGGGCATTGGTCTTTATGGCATTTCGCAAACCGGATTAACTCTCGAAAATATTGGAACACTAAAAAGTACCATTTCGCAAATAAAAGTGGTTGCCAAAGAAGAAACAGTGGGCTATAGTCGCTCAGGAACTATTCGAAAAGAAAGCAAGGTTGCCATTGTTCCTTTGGGTTATGCCGACGGGCTCAGCCGAAGACTGGGCAATAAAAATGGCAGCGCTTTTCTAAATAGCAAACGTGTTTCAATAATCGGCAATATTTGCATGGATATGTTGATGCTTGATGTATCGGAAGTGGAAGCTCAGGTGGGCGATCGGGTTGAATTTTTTGGGCCAAATATTTCCATCACTGAAATGGCAGAAAAGGTGGGTACTATTCCTTATGAAATATTAACCGGAATTTCGCAGCGGGTTAAACGTATTTATTTACAGGAATAATTTTTCGTCAATGTTATTCACCCGGTGACTATCTATGAAAAATATAGTCACCGGGTGAATTAGATGAAATAAAAAATGCCACCCTACAAAAGCAAAGTGGCATTGAATATTATCTTGAAATAGTTTAGCCTAACTTACTGATACGCTCTAATCGATTAGCATCCAAAATTCTGATTTTACGGCCATCGATTGCTATTACTTTTTCGCTGGCAAAAGTCGAAAGTGTACGAATTGCATTGGAAGTTGTCATGTTTGAAAGGTTCGCAATATCTTCACGCGAAAGGAAAGCACGTAAAGTGGTTCCATCGTGCTCAAAACCATATTTATCTTTTAAAAGAATTAACGATTCAGCCAAACGTCCACGAATATGTTTTTGTGTTAGAGTAACCGTTCGGGCGTTAGAAAAACCAAGCTCTTTACACAGCTTACTAATAATTTTATGCGAGAAATCGCTGTTTTTTAAAGCGCGGTTTAAAATAAAATCGGAACTCACCGTACAAATCAACGATTCTTCGAGTGTAACTGCCGAACCATTGTGGGTTTCTTCTCCAAGCAAAGCACGGTAACCAATTAAACCAAGTGGTTTGGTCATTCGAATAATCTGCTCGCGACCACCGACACCTTCTTTAAAGATTTTCACCTTTCCATCAACCAACAGCAAAAAACCATTTGGTTTATCACCCTCTTTAAAAATGAATTCATTTTTTTTGTAGCGTGACAGTGAAATGTGTTGTTGAAGTTCCTCCTTCTCTTCCTGATTTAAAAGATAGAATATCGACTTTGGATTTTCAACAATATCCCGTACTCCCAATTCTGAATTTAACATATAACGGTCTGTATGTTTTATAGCATCAAAGCTAGAAAAAATTGTGAAATTAGCTGCTTTTTTAACGGTTATTTTACACGCTTCATGAATAAAATCATCAAATGTTTTAATTGTACGGGAGACAATATCAGTTGCTTATCTAATATTTAGCAACCAGCGGCATTTTCCTGCCGAATCCAAAGGCTTTTGAACTTACTCTAATTATAGGTGCGCCCTGAAAACGTTTATATTCATTCATATTTACCATACGAATTACACGGCGAACCACCTGCTCTTCAAAACCCAGGTCGGCAATCTCCTTTGGCGATTTGTTAAGCTCGATGTAATTAAATAGCATTTCATCCAAATCCTTATAATCAGGTAAAGAGTCTGTATCCTTTTGGTCGGGACGAAGCTCTGCCGAAGGTGGTTTTACAATCGTATTTTCAGGAATAGTCTCACCGTCTTTATTCATAAAATGCGAAAGCTTAAACACATCCATTTTATACACATCGCCCAACACCGCCATTCCGCCATTCATGTCGCCATAAAGTGTTCCGTAACCAACTGCGCACTCACTTTTATTGGTTGTGTTTAACAGAATATGTCCGAATTTATTGGAAATAGCCATCATATATATTCCACGAACTCGTGCCTGAATATTCTCTTCGGTTACATCTTGTTTGGTGCCGACAAATAGTGGAGCCAAGGTTTTCTCAAACTCATCAACCGCACTTTGAATATTTACAATCTCATATTGAATTCCCAGGTTTTCAGCCAAAACACGCGCGTCTTCAACACTATGATCGCTAGAATATTTCGATGGCATTAAAAGCACCCGAACATTCTCGGCACCCAAAGCCCGTTCAGCCAGAACAACTGTTACTGCCGAATCAATTCCACCTGACAGGCCCAATGTTGCTTGTTTAAAACCCATTTTTTCAAAATAATCCCGAATTCCCAAAACTAAAGCATCATGGATTTTTTCAATATAATCAGCTTTTACCTGAAGCTCTTTTTCTCCAATGTTATTCGTATCAACAAGTAAGGTATCTTCTTCAAAGTATTTTAATTCTTTTATAATCTCACCATCTTTATCGATAAACACCGAGCCACCATCAAAAACCAATTCGGTTTGTGCCCCAACCTGATTACAGTATAAAATGGGCACACCATAACTTTTGGCTTTCGAAACCAGTACATTTTTACGCCACCCTTCCTGATTGTATGAAAATGGCGATGCCGATAAATTCAAAACAAAATCGGGTTTCAACTTTGCCAGTTCCTCGAGCGGCGACACCTCGTAAAGTTTATCCTTTCCAAATTCGTTGGCAGTTGGTTGCTCATCCCACAAATCTTCGCAAATGGTTATGGCTACTTTTTCACCTTTGTATTCTACCACATCAAAATGACGGTTGGGTTCAAAGTGGCGGTATTCATCAAAAATATCGTAGGTGGGTAAAAGTGTTTTATTATGAACACTTTGTATTTTACCTTCAGCTAAAAAGAAAGCGGTATTAAAAAGCTTTTTACCACGTTCGTTTTCGTTAATTCGCGGTGCACCAACTACTGCTGCTATTCCCACACAACTCTTTGCAATTTCGCCAACGGCAGCCTCGGCCTTTTTAATGAATTCTTGTTTCTCCAACAAATCATGCGGATAATAACCGGTTACCGACAATTCTGAAAAAAGAACCAAATCAGCACCTTGTTTTTTCGACTTTAGAATTTCCGCAATAATCTTTTCTGAGTTTCCTTCAAAATCGCCAATAGTATAATTTAACTGAGCAAATACAACTTTCATATCTTCAAGTTTCAGGTTGCGGGTTTCAAGTTTCAGGTTAAAAAAGTTCGACAAAATATACTCATCAATCTTCTTCAATCAAATAATCAATCACCCTCAATCTTTTTAACCTTGCAAAAGTTCAATTTTTAGTTCAGTTTTGCAATATTATTCAGCGCTAAGTGTTATACCTAGTGTGAAACGATATAAAAGTTAAAGTTATTTTTAGGTTTCTCAGAAATTAGAAAAATAAGCATAGCCATTTGCTATATGAATCTTTTTATAATTTTTAAAAAACAAAAAGAACGCGACTTGGTGTGTCAGGTCACACTGGGTATAACACGTATGTATTGATTTAAATTAGAAGTAAAATGAAATTGAAGAAATATATTTTTCTGGCACTAATTCTGGCGATTACATTCGCATCCTGCAAACAAAATCCCTTAAAAGTTGACATTTCGAAAATTGAAGCTGAAGTTGAAATTGTGCGTTTTGATGAAGAACTTATTTCGTTGGAAGGAAAAGACACTTTGCAAAGCTGGGTTGAATTAAGCAATGCGCATCCCGATTTCTTTAATCTGTTTACTTATCGGGTGATAAAAGTGGGTGGAATTAAGGATGAAAATTTTGGAGATTTCATGAAAGCTTTTATTACCGACAGCATGATACAAGAAGTAAAAGCAAATACAGACAAAGAATTTTCGGATTACCACAAACTGGAAAAGCAACTTAAAAAAGCGTTCAAATATTACAGCTTTCATTTTCCAAATAAAGAATTGCCAACGATTTACACTTACGTTTCGGGATTTAATCAATCGATTGTAACGGCAGAAAATATTGTTGGGATTAGCTTGGACAAATACCTGGGACGCAACTGCGAATACTACCAACAATTAAGTACAATTCCACAATACAAAATTCAGAATATGCATAAAGACAAAATAGTGTCGGATGTTGCCTATGGCTGGGGAATTACTGAGTTTGAAGATACAAATTCGGCCACCAACTTACTTGGCAATATGGTACAAAAAGGCAAATTAATGTATTTGGTTGATGCGATGTTACCGACCATGCAAGACTCGTTTAAAATTGGCTATACCAGCCAAGAAATTGAATGGTGCGAAATGAATGAGCCACAAATGTGGACTTATTTAATTGAAAAAGAGATGCTGTACTCGAGCAAACGAATGGATATTATTCGCTACATAAACGATGCACCTTCAACAAGTGGTTTCCCAACGGATTCACCAGGAAG
>JAUVDE010000236.1 GCA_030595485.1 Draconibacterium sp. | reverse complement strand
TATGGCACTCGCATCATCAGTAAGTATCGAAATTGCAGGAGAGAAAGTTAATGACTTCCTTACGTTCAGTATCAATCAGAAAATGCACGATTTACAGGAACTCACAGTTACCTGCAGGATGGATACATTTGAAAGCCCTGACGATTCAGTTTTAAATAAGTCGAAAAGATTTATTGGTTCCACAATTGTTATTCGAATTGAAACATTTAATCTGGGATGGGAAGGAAGTAGCCCGGGATTTTTATTCAAGGGCTTTTTACATTCAGTTAAGGCCGTTAAATCAGAAACAAATAAGGAAGATTTAATTGTTTTGAACGGTTCCAGCCCTGAGTTTCTTCTGCAAAATAATCAGGGTTGCCGCTCCTTTGAAAATAAATCGTTAAAACAAATTGTTGATGCCGTTTTAAAACCCTACCCAAGAGACATTTTAGCTTCCAATGTAAATCCTGAGTACACCGAACAGATTCCGTATTGTGTAAAATATAATGAAAACAGTTTGGACTTTCTGAAACGTTTATCGGCACGGTATGGAGAATGGATGTACTACAATGGCAAAGAATTTATTTTTGGTTCTGCCAGTGGCAATCAGGAAGATTTGCTTCTTGGGAAAGACCTTAAAACCCTCGACTTCTCGATTAACCTAAAAGCTACCGGGTTTAAATATGTTTCGTATGACTACTTAGCGGCAGCGCCAATAGAAACCTCTGCAAATAAAAGTATGGGGAATTCACAACTTAACGAAGTTGGAAAATTTGCACACGATACTTCCTGGAAACAGCTTGGACAAATTGATACCCAGCATTACCCTCACTTAAATGTACAAACCGGAAACGAAACAAAAGAGCAGGACAAATTAGTTGAAACAAAAGCATCGGGTATTGCAATGGGTATGTGTGGTATTAAAGCCACAAGTGAAAATATGAAACTGGTGCTGGGAAGCAAAATTACTGTAACCGAAATGAAGACTGCGGGCAGTGGTGAAATAGATTATGGTGAATACATCATTACTTCTATTCAACACCAGTGCGATAACTTAATGAATTACGAAAATAGTTTTACTGCCATTCCTTCAAACGCAAAAATACCTGAATATGCAAATCCCGAATTAATTCCTTATAGCCAGCCTCAAAGTGCTATTGTAAAAGACAACAAAGATCCGGACCAATTGGGAAGAGTACGGGTGAACTTCTTCTGGCAAGAACCCGATCAACTTACCCCCTGGATTAGAACCGTTACACCTTATTCTGGAGGCGAAAGAGGATTCTATTTTATACCAGAAATTGAAGATGAAGTATTGGTCGGATTTGAGTCGGGGAATGCCGAAAGACCATTTGTTATGGGTAGTTTATACAACGGAGTAGATCTGCCACACAACGGCTGGCCTAACAACAAAAACAGCTTTAAAGGCATTGTTACAAGAAGCAATTTACGACTCGAATTTGATGAAGAAAAAATGGTTACAACTATCGACACTCCCGGTGGAAATAAGATTGTGGTGAGTGATGATGAAGAGTCAATTTTACTTAGCGACCAAAACATGAATAAAGTGGAAATGTCACCCGATGGAATTGTTTTGGATAGCCTTCAAGATATTAAAATAACATCTCAGGCAAAGCTTACTATTAATGCATTAAACGGCATTGATATTTCTACCGACGCTGGAGATGTAAAAATATCGGGATTAAATATCGACCAAACTGCCGACATAGCTTTCAAAGCCAAAGGAAACCTTAGTGCCGAAGTTTCGGGAGCCGATGCTTCGCTAAAAGGAGATATGACTACTACCGTTAATGGTGGACTTAAAACAACAATTCAAGGTGCAATAGTAATGATTAACTAAAATATTATGGGACAACCTGCAGCAAGACTTACCGATTTACATACCTGCCCCATGCAAACCCCGGCATTCCCCTCGCCTATTCCGCATGTGGGTGGGCCAATTACCGGACCAGGTGTACCAACAGTATTAATTGGTAGTTTACCGGCAGCAGTTATGGGCGATGTATGCACCTGTGTCGGGCCTCCGGATGCTATTGCAAAAGGATCAGTTACCGTACTTATTGGTGGCCGCCCCGCTGCGCGCATGGGCGATTCCACAGCACATGGCGGAATTATTACTCTTGGATTTCCAACTGTTTTGATTGGAGGATGATTTTTAACAGGGTTATATTTACAAATTAATCAGACAGAGTTCAATTTACATATCCTACATTTACAAAACAGGATTATTTATAACTTACACACTTTGAGATACAGTGTTTACAATGTCCTTGGAAAATAGTTTCAGCCAAATGATACCTCTCGCTACCCTAATGCCTCCCGTGCAAATTGTCCATAATTATCCGTATTTCGAATTGCCAGATTAGGATGAAGCAAAGCCAGATCAATATCTAGATCGGGAGTGCTACACTGTTCCCATCCATTTGGAGTTAATCCTCCGGGAGAAACTTGATAAGAACTAGGTGCCTGGTAATCAACATCAGGTAAGTTATTTATGGCATGACCTAATTCATGAACCATTGTTCCAACAGTCCAATCTGTAGTGTTTTTATATGCATTCCTCAAAGCATCCTGCACCGCCCTGTTTCTTTGTTGCCTGGTAGAACCGGGCACAACATGATACCCAGTCTTTTCAAAAAATGCTCTTCCTACAGTGAATTCAACAAAATTACTTTTACTCCCAGGCATCGCAAAGCCAAAACAGTCACCCCAAGCACCTACCTGACTTCTGGCATCGTGAATGATTATTACACCAAAATTGAATAAATCGTACAATTTTTTAAAGTTACCTTTAACTATACGATGTCTGTTTTCATCATATAGTCCAAACCATCGTATATAAAGTGTTCTTTCAGCAGAATTAAGGGTATGAGCTTTGGTTAATTTTTCATAGGCCTTTTCAACTGCACGTGCTGCACGATTATAAGTTTCGCGAACCTTTATTTCATCGAACCTTCCTTTAAGGCTATCATCTATTACAAGACGATCTAGTTTACTTGTATCCATTGCATGGGTACGTTCCATTCTACTTTTTGCTATAGAGCTTGTTCTTAACATCGACTCCAATAACTCAACTGGTCCTTTCCCAAATGCATTCTTATTACGATTACGAATTGAATTCAGATACTCGCCTTGCCCTTTAGAACCTTTCCACTCTTGAAATTTTGTTGAAAGCTTTTGCATGGCTCGATCTTTTTGACCTCCTCTTGCTGACTCATATTCCTGAAATGCTTTATCCAAATTATGAAGTTCTGTAGAACGTCTGTGAAAACTTTTTGCTGTCAGGTTTTTCCAATCTTTGTAGGTAATACTCATAATTAACTTTTTATTGTAAATCTTTTAAAATACTAAAGACAACTATTCATTTATTCGAAGATAAATTTCACCATCGGTGATTTATTCCACCTTCGTATTGGGAATTATCAACTCTTGCTTAATTTTAATCAGGCTTGAATCTTCAATATTATTGGTCTCAACAATATCCTTAATGGTAACACCATATATTTTTGCAATTTCCCATAAATTTTCTCCTTTTTGAACAACATGAATTTTGGGTTCTTGTTTCTCGATTATTTTTGAAGTGTATTTAGGTGTTTCTACTCGTTCAGTGTTGTCTGCTGTGTAGGTTGTATTGGTGGACTCTTCGCTATTGGAGGATTGTATTTCTTTTTGCGAAGAACATGCAACTGCAATCAATACAATTGCAGCTAAAACAAAAGTTAGATTGAGTTTTTTCATTGGTTTTGATTTTATTATGCTTTGTATCTTTTTCTTAAACAAGTTACAAAATATACGGCTAAAAATCAATCACTTATGTTAATGAGAGCTGCCTATGGTAAATGAATTTATTCGTTTTTCTACTTATTTATAAAACATCTAAACGGTAATGCACTAAATGACTGTTCTTCGAGTTTAATTAGTAAATCTTTTCTTAAAAATTTAAGCTCTTCATCATCAATTTCGTCGTTGTGTTTGTTAAGTGTGAGAAATATATCAAGAGTTTGAATAAAACCACTGTCGGTTGATTTTCCTGTTTGTAGTCCTTTTTTAATTTCAACACTTTTAAGTGAATTACCTAAGTGTTCGTAGCAAAGTGCTTTTATGTCTTCCTTGGTAACTATGCGTCCATGTGAAAGTAGTGCTTTCCGATATGCATTTACACGTTCTTCCGTGTCCATTCGCTCGCGACCCCCAACTGTTGAGGTAACTGTGATAATACTATCGGGCCAAAGTCCACTGCCTTCGTAAACAAAAAGGTTTTCGCCATTTTTAATCTTATTTCCAAAATCGCCGCTTGTTGTCCAAAATTCGATAAAGAGAGTATCTCCTTCGGGATGTGATTTTAATAATAGGTAGGGAATGTCCTTCTTCACCACATTACTATCGGCTAAACGTTGTTCAAGCCGAGTTATCGTTTGGTTTAGTTCTTTTAAATCTGAAGAAATCATATCGGCGCCTATTATTGAAAAAGCTGCACTTTCATCGCGCAATAATTCGAGTAAATAACTAACTACTTCGGCAGCATTTCTCGAGTCAAAACGTCCAACTCCGCCATGTCTGATTATATATGAACCTTGCTTAATGTCACCAATTCCAGAAAATGATTTTTCCTCAAAAATATTTCCTTCACTGCTGCTTACCTTTTTCATGTCGAAAAATACTTCATCGGTAATCATGGGGATAATATTTATAAAATCGCGCGATGATTGAGTGAATTCATTTAAGCGTTTATTAACAGCTGGGAAACAATTAATGGAGCAAAATAGATCATCGAAAATATCGGACGATAGTATTTGTGGAAATTCAACTTTTATCCATATCAGATTTTTTTCAATTTTCGCTAAATCGTCAGGCGTAAAAAGTTCGTCAAACTCACTGGGGATTTTGTGTTCTGTAATTTGGTTGAAAGGTGAAAAACTTTTTTCAGAAAGCGTTTGAAATTTACTTTTGTAATACCTGTTAATGTGGTTGTTAACTTTTGATGTAATATCTAATTCTTGTTGCAAAAGTGAATCCAGATTGTTTGGGTCGAAGTTATTATTTTCAATGCCTTGTCTAAACGTAACTTTTTGATTATTGATGGTCCAGTTTCCTTTAGCAAGCGATTCGTAAAAACTTTCTTCATAGGCTTCGTTTCTCAAATCGAAACAAATTGATAATCCATCTAAAAGCTCAATGTCTTCATGAAATTGAATTCCTAACCAAATGTCGGAGCTATTAGCCGACTTCGTAGAACGGCCCAGGGCAATCATCTCCTTTTCTAACTCGCCTTGGTATTGGAATATTTTAGAAGCAGAAACCAAATATTTAAGCTCACCATTAAAAAGCTTGTAATAGCCGGCTGGTGTGAAAAATACCGGTTTTTCATTTGCCGTATGTTCTCCCTGATTTATATATCGTTTGTTTAAGTAAAACTGATAATCGGAACTAATATCGAAAACTGGATCAACTGCTTTTGCTCGAATCAAAGCGTGTGCGGGAAAAGGTCCAGTAACAGGTTCTGGGCTGAGTAAATGAACTAGCTTCTCAAGAATCCTAGCTTCAACCGTATTAATATCAGTTGAGATTTTTGCTAATTCGTTGGAAAGTGCACCTAAAATCATACCAACTATCGGATCAAACGAACTTTCAGACTGGGTATCCTGAAATCCCCAAAGGCGAGAAGCATTCTTGATCATCCTACTACTTATTTTTTCCTTTGATTCCTGCATGTTTGTTTAATAATATGATAATGGACCGATAAAAAATTCGTCGATATGTAAAAAGGGTTCATTTGTAGAAGCTAGTCTGGCTTGAACCTTGAGCGTTA
>JAUVDE010000381.1 GCA_030595485.1 Draconibacterium sp. | reverse complement strand
TTTTACTATCGGCCATTAAACGACCAATTAGTGTCGATTTACCATCGTCAACCGAACCTGCGGTTAACAATCTTAGTAAGTCTTTCTTTTGATCCTGGTCAAGGAATTCTTGTATGTTTAATTTTTTTGTTGTCATTTTTTGTTGATGCTTTTGTGATTTTCTAAAAGTTGTTTTGGACTTCTAACTTCTGACTTCCAACTTCTAACTTTTTAAAAATACCCTTCTCTCTTTTTCTGTTCCATACTGGAGTCCTGGTCGAAGTCGATAACACGTGTTGTACGTTCTGAAACGGTAACCGTCATCATCTCTTCCACAATTTCTTCAATAGTCTCAGCTTTCGATTCAACTGCACCAGTTAATGGGTAGCAACCTAAAGTACGAAAACGAACCATCTTCATTTCAGCTTTGTCGCGCAACTCTTTTGGCATACGTTCATCGTCCACCAAAATCAAACTACCATCCATGTCAACCACAGGGCGTTCTTTTGCATAATAAAGCGGAACAATTGGAATTTTTTCTAAACGAATGTACTGCCAAATGTCCAACTCAGTCCAGTTCGAAATAGGGAATACACGAATCGATTCACCTTTTTGAACACGTGAATTGTAAAGATTCCACAACTCAGGACGTTGATTCTTAGGATCCCACTGGTGGAATTTATCGCGGAACGAAAAAATACGTTCTTTGGCACGTGATTTTTCTTCGTCGCGGCGGGCACCACCAAAAGCAGCATCGAACTTATGAATATTTAAACCTTCAAGCAAAGCCTGGGTTTTCATTATATCGGTGTGCACTTTACTGCCGTGCGTAAATGGCCCAACACCACTTTCGAAACCTTCTTTGTTATGATGCACAATCAAATCCCAACCTTTATCGTTGGCATATTGTTCGCGGAAATCAATCATTTCTCCAAATTTCCATTTCGAGTCGATGTGCATTAATGGGAAAGGAACTTTACCTGGGTAAAATGCTTTTTCGGCCAAACGCACCATTACTGATGAGTCTTTTCCGATGGAATAAAGCATTACAGGATTTTCGAATTCGGCTGCCACTTCGCGGATAATATGAATGGCTTCTGCCTCTAGCTCGCGAAGATTGGTTAATGAATATTCGTTCATGTAGCTGTATAATATTTAATTCTACTGTTCTAATTAAAGGATTGCAAATATAAAATTTTATTCCTTTTTAAAATGGCAAATTAAGACAGAAAGGTCTAATATAAAGTTGAATTGATATTTAAACTAGAAGCTCCAAAAATAAGGAACCAAAAGCATACAGATAATAAAGGCTAGAATATTAAGCGGGAGACCAATTTTTAAGTAGTCGCGGAATTTGTAATTACCGATTGCCTGAACAATCAAATTGGTCTGATAACCTATTGGTGTTGAGAAACTTGCCGATGCAGCAATGGCAATTGTAACGAAAAATGGTTTAGGATCTACTCCCAATTGTTGAGCAGCTGCTAAAGCGATGGGAAACACCAAAGCTGCTGCAGCATTATTCGTAATAATTTCAGTAAAAATTATGGTTAAGAGGTAAAGAGCAGCCAAAACACCCATTGGACCAAATCCTTTCGAAATATTAATGGTGGTTCGTGCCATAGCCTCCGCAGCACCTGAATTCTGCATGGCTTTAGCAATTGCAAAAGCACAGGCAATGGTTATAAGAACATCCCAACTTATAGCCTTTGTATATTTCTGATGGGGCATTATTCTTGTCCAGATTAACAACATTGCTGCCAATGAGGCAAAATAAAACATATCGAAATTAATGCCATCAGGAGAAGTAATAAATTTGCCCAATGTTGTACCCAGCACCATTATTAAAAGAATGATAAAGGCAATCCACTTTTTCCAAAATGTACCAGTTGAACGGTAATCGCGAATAAAAGAAGTAAGATAGAATATTTTTGATTCGCCCCAGTTTTCGATAAATTTCTCGGTGGTTAGTAGTATCAAATTATCGCCAGGCTTTAGAATAAGCTTGTCCATGTTCGTGGTAATCCGTTCTCCATTTCGGTGAATAGCCAAAACAACCGCCTGATAATGATCGTAAAAATTAAAGTCGTGAATCGTTTTGCCGATAGCTGGAAACCTTGGAGCAAGAACTGCTTCGTATTGTTTTAATTTATCTTTCTGAACATCTTTAATTAAATCAATTCCACTAAGTTTAATCTGCAGATTTGCCAAAATATAATTCAATCGGTCTGATTTGCCAGCAACCAGTAATTTATCATTTTCAAGAAGTTGAAACGTACCTTTGCGCGTTTCGATAATGTTCCCCTGTCGATTAATTATTTGAACAATAAGCCCTTTTAATTCCTTTAAACGGCCATTTTTCACTTCAATACCTACTAGGTTACTTCCCTTAGGAATTCTAATATCGTAATGATAGTCTTTGTATTCGGTCGAGCTTTTTGCATTAAAGGTTATCTTTTCTCCGGGTAATAACCTATTCGCAAAAATAGTCATGTAAATAGTACCAAAAATAGCGATAAAAATACCCACCTTCCCAAGTTCGAACATTCCAAAACCTTCATAACCATTCTCCAGAATTAAACCGTGTACAACCAAGTTAGTAGATGTTCCGATTAAGGTACACATTCCACCAAAGATCGTTGCATAAGACAATGGAATCAGGAATTTCTTTGAAGACAGGTTTAGATTTTCGGACCACTTTTTTATAATCGGTGCAAAAATTATTACCACCGGTGTATTATTCAAAAATGCCGAAAGAATAGAAACCGGAAGCATGATTTGCGGAATAAGCGAAACCATTTTTCGGCGCTTACGCGGAAGATAAGTTTGAGCTAAACGGTTTAGTATTCCCGATTGGCGAATTCCTTCACTCACCAAAAACAAAATACCAATCGTTAACATCCCTTTATTGGCAAATCCGGCTAAAACTTCCTTATCGGAAATAATACCAAAGGCCATTAAGATAGTAGCCGCCGAAAAGAAAATGAGCCCGGGACGCATGATTTCCTTTGCGAGTGCTATAATTGTAATAATTACAATCGCAATAACAATATATCCTTCGATACTAATCAAAATTCGGTTGTTGTTTTACTGTCCCTTTTCAGAAAGTCTGGTTTTTTAAACTCGAATCAAAACTACTATTAAAATTTATTTCCTTCAAATAATAATATTGATTTTAGGTGCTGAACAAAATGCCCGACACCTAAATGTCTGACTTCATGAACCTTGCCACAAGACACTAGCTGACTAATTGAATTTCACAACTGAGTAGAAAATGTTGAACGAGAAAAAACATGCACTTTATTTCAAAAAAAAGCATTTTGAGTTTGTATGAAAAGAAAATACTATTACTTTTGCATCGCCTTTGAAAAACAAGGGCACTCAAGGATGACTCAGTAGCTCAGTTGGTAGAGCACATCCCTTTTAAGGATGGGGTCCTGGGTTCGAGACCCAGCTGAGTCACACCGCACAAAAAGCTTCGAAGAAATTCGGAGCTTTTTTTATTTCCCACTATCTCGATGAGTCACGAACAATCAACTCAGTAGGCATGGTAATGGTTTCGAAAGTAGCTTTCTTCTCTTTATTCAATATTTGATTAA
>JAUVDE010000146.1 GCA_030595485.1 Draconibacterium sp. | reverse complement strand
TTAAAACACATTAATATGGCATCGTTAGCAGGAACAAAAACAGAACAAAATTTATTAAAAGCATTTGCCGGCGAATCGCAGGCTCGTATGCGTTATGACTACTTTGCAAAACAAGCTAAAAAAGAAGGCTTGGAACAAATCTCAGCCATTTTTGCTGAAACCGCTTTAAATGAGAAAGAACACGCAAAACGTTTCTTTAAGTTTTTAGAAGGAAACATGGTTGAAATTACAGCTACTTACCCAGCCGGTAAAATTGGTACTACCATGGAAAACCTAAAAGCTTCAGCTGACGGCGAAAAAGAGGAGTGGGAAGAGCTTTATCCTGAATTTGCTCGTATTGCTGAGGAAGAAGGTTTTAAAGAAGTGGCAATAGCTTTTAAAATGATTGCAAAAGCTGAAGTCGCACACGAAGCTCGTTACCGTAAATTATACGATAACCTTGAAGAAGGTAACGTATTTAAACGTGGCGATAAAGTAGTTTGGAAATGTCGTAACTGTGGTTTCTTACACGAAGGTACGGTTGCACCTAAATTGTGCCCGGCTTGTCAGCACCCACAGTCGTATTTTGAAATTAAAGAAGATAATTATTAGTAGAAAATAGCTTATAAAAAAAGACAAGACCCTAAGGGAATTTCACAGCCTTTAGGATTTTGTCTTTTTAAAACATCATTCTAACTTTGTTCAAAGCTGCTAGGAATACATCAATTTCGTTTTTGGTATTGTACATACCAAAGGAAATTCGAATGCAGCCTTGCATGTTGTAATGTGCCATAACTGTGTCAGCACAAAGGTGTCCTGTCCGAACAGCAACCCCCATTTTATCCAACAGCATTCCTAAATCATAGAAATGAATTCCTTCGATGTTAAACGAAATTACTCCCGATTTGCCAGGTGCTTCGCCGTAGAACTTTATACCTTCAACATCCTTTAGTTTCGAAGTTGCATAATCGAGTAGTTCATGTTCCCACTCGGCAATGTTTTCAATGCCAATTTCAATTAGGAAATCGATAGCTGCGCCAAAAGCTGCAAGGCTTGAAATGTTTGGTGTTCCGGCTTCAAATTTATAGGGCAATTCGTTGTACGTCGTTCCTTCAAACGAAACCTCCGAAATCATTTGTCCGCCACCCTGATAAGGAGGCATTTCACTTAGCCACTTTTCTTTTCCGTATAAAACACCAACTCCGTTTGGTCCGTATAATTTATGTGCTGAAAAAGCATAAAAATCAACATCCAGTTTCTGAACATCGAGTTTAATGTGGGGTGCTGCTTGTGCTCCGTCAATCATTACTGCAACATTGTTTTTGTGTGCAATTGCGATAATCTCTTCAATAGGATTTACAGTGCCTAGAACATTCGAAACGTGGTTAACTGCAATCAACTTTGTTTTTTCAGAAATAAGTTCAGATAGTTTTTCTATCTCAAGAATTCCGGTATCGTTAAACGAAAGTTTTACTACTTTTGCGCCATAACGTTGCGCTGCCATTTGCCAGGGAACAATATTCGAGTGGTGTTCCATTTCCGAAACAATAATTTCGTCGCCTTTGTTAAGATATTTCTCACAGAATGAACTTGCAACAAGATTCATACTTTCGGTAGCTCCTTTGGTGAAAATTATTTCCTTACGCGATTTCGCATTTATAAAAGCCTGAATTTTATTGCGAACTTCCTCAAACTCAACAGTAGCTTTATCAGCCATAAAATGTGCACCGCGATGAATATTGCCATAATATTCGTTGTGCAACTGCTCCAACTTCATTAAAACCTGTACCGGTTTTTGTGCCGAAGCTGCTGTGTCGAGATAAACCAGTGGTTTATTGTAAACTTCCTGATGAAGAATGGGAAAGTTGCTTCTTATTTTGTCAATGTCGTAAGTCATAAAACGAAGGTAAGGAAAATTGTTTTTCAGAAAAAAACCAAATAGTAAAACTATCTGGTTTCAAATATATTTTTTGGTATTGTCTTTTTAACAATCACAATTATAAGCGCAGTCGTGGCAACGGGCAACTTCGCCTTGCAGGCGTTTGTCAACCAGCTCATCAATTCGGTCGCGAAGTGCTTCCAATTTAATCTCTTTTACTACTTCGTGTGCAAAAGCGTTCATCATCATTAAACGTGCTTTATCTTCGTCAATTCCACGAGCACGCAAGTAAAATAATGCTTCCTCGTCAATTTGACCAACCGTTGCACCATGGCTACATTTAACATCGTCAGCATCAATAATTAGCTGCGGTTTGGTTTGCATGTTTGCATTGTCAGTGAGCAATAAGTTATTGTTTCGCTGAAATGCATTTGTTTTTTGTGCATCGCGCACCACATGAATTTGACCGGAGAATGCACCTGACGAAGTATCATCCAATACATTTTTATAAACCTGGTTACTTTCGCAATGTGGCTTGGCATGAATTACCTGCGTGAAATTATCGACGTGCTGTTTTTTATCCATAAACGACATGCCGTACAAATTTGCTTCAGCATTTTCGCCATTCAGAATAAACTTCAGGTTGTTACGAACTAATCCGCCGTGTAAGGAAACCGTGTGCGTTGTAACTCTCGAGTCTCTTTGTTGTTCGATAAAAACAGAGTTAAGATTTGTAGCTCCGTTATGCTGATTTTGCAAAGTGTAAAACTCTACTTCAGCATTGTTGCCTGCGAAAATTTCGGTAACCGAATTACTTAAATATTTTTTCAGATTTAAAGTGTGGTCGCATAAAAGTACCTGCACTTTTGCTCCTTCTTCAATTAAAATAAAATTACGTTGCGTCGAAAAAGTATCCTTTTCGCTTTGTAGTAAATTTATAATCTGAATAGGGCTTTCTACTATCGTATTTTTAGGCACGTAAATAAAAAATCCATCTTTTGCATAGGCGGTGTTTAAAGCCACTAATGGGTCTTCATCTGTTTTTGCAAGGCTTGCATATTTTTCTAGCAGCTCAGGTCTTTCTTTCGAAATACTAGCTAAACTGTCTAATATTACACCTTTCGGCAAATCGCCTTTTTCGTTTGTATCTTTATGAAACCAGCCGTTAAAAACCAATGCTAAATTGGTATTCAATTGTGGCACATCGCAACGAAAAACTTCACTCAAATCGGTTTCTTTTTCATCCTTTTTATGAACGAATTCAAAGTTTGGGAGAAAAGCCTGATTAAGATTGGTGTATTTATAATTCTCGTTTTTTCGCGTTGGAATACCCTGCATTACAAAATTCTGAAACGCTTTGTTTCGCTGAGCGTTCAAAACCTCGGAAGAGCCTTCAAAAAGCTGCTCTTTTACTTGGTTGTAGTGCGCGGTATATTTTAGCGATAAATCTGCTTTGTCAACTAAAACGCTCATCTTAATTCTTAATTTCTGATTTAATCCAGTCGTATCCTTTTTCTTCCAACTCAAACGCCAACTCTTTACCGGCAGTTTTTACAATTCTACCTTTGTAAAGAATGTGTACAAAGTCGGGTACAATATAATCTAACAAACGTTGGTAGTGGGTAATTACAATTGCCGCTGTTTCTGGCGATTTTAACGCGTTAACACCATTGGCAACCACACGTAATGCATCAATGTCAAGACCAGAATCGGTTTCGTCAAGAATTGCCAATTTAGGTTCTAACATTGCCATCTGGAAAATTTCATTTTTCTTTTTCTCTCCACCCGAAAACCCTTCGTTAACCATGCGGTTGGTCAATTTGGTATGCATATCAACCAAATCCATTTTTTCGCGCATTAGTTTTAAGAATTCGCCGGCAGTAAGTTCTTTTAAACCTCTGTGTTTGCGGTGCTCGTTTACCGAAGTTTTCAGGAAGTTTACCATGGGCACACCCGGAATTTCTACCGGATATTGGAAGCTTAAAAACAAACCATCCTTGGCGCGGTTTTCCGGAGCTTTGTCTAAAATATCTTCACCCAGAAAAGTAACTTCACCGGCTGTGACTTCGTATTCTTCTTTTCCTGCCAAAACACTTGCCAAGGTACTTTTTCCAGAACCGTTTGGTCCCATAATAGCATGTACCTCGCCAGGTTTAACTTCAAGATTGATTCCTTTTAGGATTTCCATCCCTTCAACGGAAGCATATAAATTTTTTATTGATAACATTTCTTGTACTGTGTTGTGAGTATTAAGTTCTTAAGCTGTTACTCGTATTGTTGTTTTATTTTTATCCTACACTACCTTCAAGGCTGATTTGTAATAATTTTTGGGCTTCAACGGCAAATTCCATCGGAAGTTTATTTAGTACTTCTTTGGCATAACCATTTACAATCATTCCAATTGCCTTTTCGGTGTCTATTCCTCGCTGGTTGCAATAGAAAATCTGGTCTTCACCAATTTTCGAAGTTGTTGCTTCGTGTTCTACCACCGACGATTTGTTTCCCACTTCAATGTATGGGAAAGTGTGTGCGCCACAAGTATCATTTAGCAAAAGCGAATCGCATTGCGAAAAGTTTCGTGAGCCCGTTGCTTTTGGCATAACTTTTACCAAACCACGGTACGAGTTTTCACTTTTCCCTGCCGAAATACCTTTTGAAATAATAGTAGACTTGGTGTTTTTACCAATGTGAATCATTTTTGAGCCGGTATCAGCCTGCTGGTAATTATTGGTAACAGCTACCGAATTAAATTCACCAACTGAATTGTCGCCCATTAAAATACAACTTGGGTATTTCCAGGTAATTGCCGAACCGGTTTCAACCTGAGTCCAGCTAATTTTTGACGATTCGCCACGGCAAATTCCACGTTTGGTAACGAAGTTGTAAATTCCTCCAACGCCATCTTTATTGCCAGGGTACCAGTTTTGCACCGTTGAGTATTTAACTTCTGCACGATCCATGGTAATGATTTCAACCACTGCTGCGTGCAATTGGTTCTCGTCGCGCATTGGCGCAGTACAACCTTCCAAATAGCTTACATACGAATCATCGTCGGCAATAATTAAGGTGCGCTCAAACTGACCTGTGTTAGCCGCATTAATTCTGAAATAAGTTGATAATTCCATTGGGCAACGAACGCCTTTGGGAATGTAACAAAACGAACCATCACTAAAAACAGCTGAGTTTAGTGCCGAAAAATAGTTGTCAGCCACAGGAACTACCTTTCCTAAATATTTTTTAATCAGTTCAGGGTGTTCTGCAACTGCATCGCTAAACGAGCAGAAAATAATTCCTTTTTCAGCTAAAGTTTCTTTAAATGTAGTTTTTACCGAGACACTGTCCATTACAATATCAACTGCCACTCCTGCCAATACTTTTTGTTCATCCAAAGGAATTCCAAGTTTGTTAAAAGTGTCAATTAATTCAGGGTCAACTTCGTCCATACTTTCATATTTCGGACCCTGTTTTGGTGCTGCGTAATAACTTATTTCTTGTAAATCAATTGGTGGTATTTTTAAATATGCCCAATCTGGCATCTTCATTTTCTGCCACTTTTTAAAAGCGTCGAGCCTGAAATTTAGCATAAATTCCGGCTCTTCTTTTTTGGCAGATATCAGTCGAACAACGTCCTCATTCAGTCCCTTCTCGATTATATCGGTCTCAATGTCGGTGACAAAACCGTATTTATAATCTGCCTGAGTTACGTCATTCAATATTTTATCTTGTTCTTCCATTTTCTGAATATTGTTACCTTATAACAAAGCTTTATTAAGACTGTTTAAATAAAATTGCAAAGATATAAAACTATGGGTATTTTTGCAGTTCAGATTTGGTAATACATACTTTTTAGTCTGAATTTAATAATGAGTAAAGAAAATAAACAAACCAGCGTATCGGAATTGGGCGAATTTGGCTTGATTGAACGATTAACAAAAGACATTAAGATTAAGAATGCAAGCACGATTAAAGGTGTTGGCGATGATGCTGCAGTGATGAATTACAAGGATAAACAAGTAGTTGTTTCTACAGATTTATTGACTGAAGGTGTGCATTTTAACTTGATGTATGCTCCCTTGAAGCATTTGGGTTACAAAGCAGTAGTGGTAAATCTTTCAGATATTTATGCCATGAATGCAAAACCAACACAAATTACGGTGAGTATTGCAATTTCTAGCAAATTTTCGGTGGAAGCATTGGATGAGTTGTATGCCGGAATTCATCTGGCGTGTGAAACATACAATGTTGATTTGGTGGGTGGCGACACCACTAGTTCGTTAACCGGATTAACCATAAGTATAACTGCTTTGGGTGAAGTTGAAAAGGATAAAGTAGTACAACGAAGTGGAGCCAAAGTAAGTGATTTACTTTGTGTATCAGGTGATTTAGGCGGCGCTTATATGGGCTTGCAGCTTTTAGAACGCGAAAATGAAGTGTTTAAGGTAGATAATAATATGCAACCTAAACTAGAAGGTTACGACTATATATTAGAACGTCAGTTAAAACCTGAGGCGCGTATGGATATTGTCGCAATCTTTGAGAAATTGGGAATTGTTCCAACTTCAATGATTGACATTTCAGATGGGCTTTCATCAGAAATTATGCATTTGTGTAAAAACTCAGCTTTGGGATGTAGTTTGTTTGAAGACAAAGTTCCGATGGACAATCAGACCAAACAAATGGCTGAAGAATTTAGTATAAACCCAATTGTGGCGGCTTTAAATGGGGGAGAAGATTATGAATTGCTTTTCACCATTTCGTTAGATGATTACGAAAAGATGAAAAACGACCCTGATTTTACAATTATTGGTCACATGACTGAAGCAGCAGAGGGAGTTAATTTGGTTACAGCGGCAGGTTCATCAATTCCATTGGAAGCGCAGGGTTGGAATCATGCGAAATAAATGTCGTATATTTATTTTGAATAATACAAAATTAGGCTGAAATGACTCAGATTACATTAAATATAGAAGAGCGTAAAATTGAGTTCTTCATGGAATTAATCGAGAATCTTGACTTTGTGAATGTAGAATTAGAAGAAGCTGGAGTTATGGAATGACACAAAAAAATTGTGCAAGAACGTTTGGAAGCATATAAGCTTAATCCTGACTCTGCAATTGAATTTGATTCTGCAATTGACGAAATTGAAAAAGAACTTTGATGTTTAAGGTTCTTAAACTTCCGCTTGCAAAAAGAGACATTCAAGAATCTTCGCTGTATTACAATAAGAAGTTGCCAAGCTTAGGGAAAAGTTTTGTGTCAGAAGTTCGTAGGAGTGTAAAAGCCCACTGCATACTTTTCCCCGGCCAGGGATAGGAGTGGTAGCTTGCCACAAATTAGTGTTTGGCTGAACGCTTGTTGGCAGGCGAGGGGAGTGAGCCCTGCACAACGGGCTGTGAAACCACACGAATTAAGGCAACTATAACGGATAGCCCGTTAAGGCCGCCTAAGAAAGTGTTCAGTCACAGTATTCAGTAAACAGTTGTCAATGTTTCGTATTTAGGGACCAGTTTGCAGCATTTTGAATTAATATGGCACCTACTGGTTAAGAATGCTTATAAATAGCAGGTTTTAGTGTTAATTTTATTTCAAGCTGTTATTAAATACATAAGCTAAAATTCATCATCTCGGATAGAAAATTATCTTTGTCTACTGCAAAATATTTTTTGTAAAACCTGACTTAAGAGCAATGTTGAAAAAACGAATCTCAAAAATTTATATATCTAAACTGTAACACTGGTTACATAAAATTATCATCTTATGAGTAACATTTTCTTATTAGTACCATTTGCCTCAATTCTGGCATTGGTTTTTGCCTGGTTCTTCTTCAAATCGATGATGAAGAATTCGGAAGGTACTGACCGGATGAAAGAAATTGCACAATACGTTCGCGAAGGTGCAATGGCTTATCTGAAAAGACAGTACAAAGTTGTAGGAATTGTATTTGTAATACTTTTTATACTGCTTACAATTATGGCTTATTTTGGAGTTCAAAACCCATTTGTGCCTATTGCGTTTTTAACGGGTGGTTTCTTCT
>JAUVDE010000316.1 GCA_030595485.1 Draconibacterium sp. | reverse complement strand
GTTATACTTTTTGTAGCCGGAGGAATGATATATTCTTTAGTTCAGGGGGCAATTCCGGCATTTAAAACATTTGGGTTGAAGTTTATCTTCTCAAATAACTGGAATCCAACCGATGGCAAAGAAAATTATGGGGCTTTACCTATTATTGCCGGTACAATTATTACCGCCGTTGCAGCTTTATTAATTAGCCTGCCACTTTCGTTTTCGGCATCACTATTTATTGGTGAATATTATCGCGGAACAAAAATGGCAAAGGTATTGGGTACTATGGTCGATTTGCTGGCAGGAATTCCTTCAATAGTTTATGGTTTGTGGGGATTTTATGTGCTCCGACCTGTTTTAATTGAAATGGGTTTACCCAATCAAGGGTTCGGGGTTTTTACAGCAAGTATTATTCTTGCCATAATGATTATTCCTTATGCAACTTCCTTAAGCAACGAGATAATTTCAATGGTTCCAAACGAATTAAAAGAAGCAGCCTACTCATTGGGAGCCACAAAGATGGAAGTTATTTTTAGTGTAATTGTGCCATCGGCACGGTCGGGAATTGTTGCAGGTTACATTTTATCGTTTGGGCGTGCTTTGGGCGAAACCATGGCAGTTACCATGTTAATTGGAAATGCCAATGTTATTCCCGATGGTTTTTTCAGCACCGGAAATACAATGGCTTCGGTAATTGCCAACCAGTTTGGCGAAGCCGATGGACTAAAACTAAGTGCGTTAATTGCCATTGCTTTATTATTGTTCTTAATGACAGGTGTGATTAATGCAATCGGAAAATTCATCATTAAAAAAATGGCTTAAATGAGTACTTCCGCAAAAATAATGGTCGATAATCTTGGTAGAAGAACAGTAAAAGACAAGCTCTTTAAAGGATTGGTTGCGCTACTTTCGGTCGTAACGATTTCTCCAATCGTGCTGATTATTTACGAACTTGTTGCCAAAGGAATTAAGCAAATAAGTTTCGACTTTATAATAAAAACACCACCCGATACATTTGAGGCAATGACAGCTTTAAGTAACGGCGAACTTATTCCCGGAGGTATTGCGAATGGAATAACCGGAACACTGTTAATGGTGGTCTTGGCTTCAGTAATTGCAATTCCGGTAGGTGTAATAACTGGTATTTATTTGTATGAAAATCCTGGAAAATTCCTGGCCAATTTAACCCGAAATGTTTCCGATATTTTGCAAGGGGTACCATCAATTGTACTGGGTTTAATTGCCTATATGTGGATTGTAAAACCTATAACAAGTGGTTTCTCTGCACTGGCCGGAAGTGTTTCACTTTCGATAATGATGCTGCCAATGATTGTGCGATCAACTGAGGAAACCTTAAAAATGATTCCACAAACCATAAAAGAAGCGGCTTTGGCATTGGGTGTTCCGTATTACAAAGTAATATTGAGGGTACTTATTCCAACCAGTTTTAGTGGTTTGTTAACGGGTATTTTATTAGGAATATCAAGAGTTTTGGGCGAAACTGCACCGCTTATGTTAACGGCTTTGGGCAGTACTATTATTAATCTCGATATTACAAAACCTACCAGTGCTGTGCCACTGTTAATTTGGGAATTTTATAACGACCCGAATATGGTTGATTTAATTTGGAGCTCTTCGTTATTCCTGATGGCAATGGTGTTGACGCTTAATCTGGTTTCGAAACGTATAGTTGCCCGAACAAAATAGAAGAAAAAATGAACGATAATTTAGTAAAAATAAAAGATCCGGTACTTTCCATTCGCGACCTTTGTGTGTCGTACGACAAAGGAAAGAATGCGGTAGATAATGTTTCGGCAGACATTAAACGAAATGCGGTTACTGCTATTATGGGGCCTTCGGGTTGTGGAAAAAGTACCATGTTGCGTGCCATTAATCGCATGCACGAATTGTACGAAAACATTGAAACCACAGGCAATCTGATATTAAACGGGAAAGACATTGCCGATATGCCAACCATTCAGTTGCGACGTAAAGTGGGTATGGTTTTTCAGCGTCCCAATCCGTTTCCAACCATGAGCATTTACGACAATGTAATTGCCGGTTTTAAGTTAAATGGTATTCGTTTAAAGAAAAATGAGCGCAACGAGATTGTGGAACGTTCCTTAACTGATGTTACACTTTGGGACGAAGTTAAAGATACGCTTCATAAAAAAGGAAGTTTTCTTTCGGGTGGTCAGCAGCAGCGACTTTGTATTGCTCGTGCACTGGCTTTTAGTCCTGAAGTAATTTTGCTCGACGAACCAACTTCGGCACTCGATCCGGTGGCTACTTCGAAAGTGGAAGATTTGATGGTAAAGTTAAAAGAGAATTATTCGATTTTAATGGTAACCCACAATATGTCGCAGGCAGCACGAATCTCTGATTATTCAATGTTTATGTACCTGGGCGAGTTAGTTGAGTATGGTAAAACAAAAGATATGTTTACCAACCCGAAAGACCGACGCACTGAGGAATATTTAACAGGAAAATTTGGTTAATTTTGAAACTAAGGAAATGAAAATTGGTTATAAATATCTCTGTGAAGCTCCGTGTATTCTTTGCGAAACTCTGTGGTATAATTTTTTTATTCCACAAAGTAACACAGAGAAGCTCCAAGTCCCACAAAGAAGGAAAAGAGTAATTATATCGTTTAATCAATTGAAAATATTGAGCAGTATGATTGCCACAATTTATTTACCTTCACTTAATCTCAGAAAAATATGATTTCAAAAAAAGATGAAGCAATAAATAGAATTTTATCCGACTTCGAGAGTTTTGCAAATTTAGTACTTGCCCAACTCGATTTATTGGAAAAAGCAGTTTCTTCAGATGAAAAAGAAATTCCGGAAGAATTCAGTGCTGCTATTCTGGCAAACGAGAAAAAACTGGATAAGCTGGAAGTTAAAATCAGCGATAAAATTGTAAATACAATTACCTTGTACCAACCGGTTGCATCCGATATTCGAAAGTTAATGGCGTGCTATCGTATTATCATCAGCCTCGAGCGTGTTGGCGATATGGTGGTAAATATTCTTCATCATACAAAAAAGGTAAGAGGAAGCGACGTGTTTGCAAATCTGTTGGATGTAGTATCGAACATGTTGTTGCAAGGCTCGAACATGGTAAATAAGGCTTTGCTGGCTTTTACCAACGACGATCGCGAGTATGCAATTTGGACAATTAAAAACGATTCGGCAGTGAACGAGATAAATCATAAAATGCTAAAAAAAGCGATTAGAAAAAGCACTACTTCAGACGAAGACAAAGAAATGCTGACTAATTTTATAAATATGAACAGCATGGTTGCAAACATTGAACGTATTGCCGACCATGCTACAAATATTGCCGAAGCTGCAATTTATTCCATCGAAGGAAAAGATATACGACACGCAAAAAAAGTTGAGTAAAAAATGAGCAATTCAATTCCGAAAATACTAATTGTTGACGACGAAAAAGATTTATGTGAAATTCTGGAATTTAATCTTTCAAGCGAAGGATTTGATACGGATATTGCTCATTCTGCTGAGCAAGCTTTAAAAAAGCCACTTGATGAATTCGACTTGATTTTATTGGATGTAATGATGGGCGAAATGTCGGGCTATAAAATGGCAGCTAAAATCAGGAAAGAAATGCACTTGTTGGTGCCTATTATTTTTATGACTGCTAAAACAGCTGAAAATGATATTCTTACCGGATTTAATGTGGGAGGCGACGATTACATTTCGAAACCCTTTTCGATTAAAGAAGTGGTTGCTCGTATAAAAGCAGTTTTAAAACGTGGCATAAAAGAGGTTTCATCAACAAAAGTGTTCAAAATAAATGGGCTTGAAGTTGATGTAAATAGCAAATCGGTAATTATTGATAATGAACGGATAAACCTTACCCGAAAGGAATTTGAAATAATTGCACTCTTATTAAAACATCAGGGACGGTTTATTGGTCGTAGCGAAATTCTTGACCGAATTTGGAGCGACGATGTAATTGTTACCGAAAGAAATGTGGATGTAAACATTGCCCGTCTCAGGAAAAAGATTGGCGATTACGGAAAATATATTGTAGGAAAATCGGGCTATGGTTATGCCTTTAAAGAGTAGTTTAACAACATTAAAAAACTAGAAAACGTGCCAATTCAACAAACATTCCGAAGGAAAATATTTATTTACTTCATAGTTGTGTTTCTGTCATTTACAGTAGCTATTCTGCTTTTTCAATTGCAACGCGAAAAGAACTACAAAACCGACCAGTTAGAAAATACACTGGAAAATGTAACGGAAGTAACCCACAATTATATTGAGTATTATGGATTAATGCGCTCCAATGATTTTCGAAGAGCCGATACATTGAAATACCTAATTCCGCAACAGAATATCCGAATTACGGTTATTGATAAAAAGGGTGTGGTACTTTACGATAGTTTTGTGGATGATTATTCGAAAATGGAAAATCATTTTGAACGTCCG
>JAUVDE010000234.1 GCA_030595485.1 Draconibacterium sp. | reverse complement strand
GATTTAATTATTGTTAAGTAGAATGGAGTTGTTAAAAACAAGATGTTATTAATTATTCCGAATATGCTCTAAATTAGTTAGTGTATAGTTTACGGTTAGGTTTTATTAATTAATTTTGTGCCTTTAATAATTAAAAGCTTTTTATTGTGCCTGAAACAAGATACATATTTGTTACCGGTGGAGTTACTTCATCGTTGGGGAAAGGTATATTAGCCTCGTCGCTTGCTAAGTTATTGCAATCGCGGGGTTATAGTGTTACCATTCAAAAACTCGATCCGTATATAAACGTGGACCCGGGAACTTTAAATCCATACGAACATGGAGAGTGTTTCGTAACAGAAGATGGTGCCGAAACCGATTTGGATTTAGGGCATTACGAACGTTTTCTGAATGAAGCAACATCCCAGGCAAATAATGTTACAACCGGCAGAATCTATCAATCGGTGATTGATAAGGAACGTCGTGGCGATTATCTTGGGAAAACGGTTCAGATTATTCCGCACATTACCGATGAAATTAAACGAAGGATTAAAATTCTTGGTTCGAAAGGAAAATACGATATTGTAATAACAGAAATTGGTGGTACGGTGGGTGATATTGAATCACTTCCATATGTAGAAACGGTTCGTCAGTTAAAATGGGAACTTGGCAATAAAGCTATGGTTATTCATCTTACATTGGTGCCATATTTGGCTGCTACAGGCGAGCTTAAAACGAAGCCTACTCAGCACTCGGTAAAAATGTTGCTTGAAAACGGAGTACAACCAGATGTTTTGGTATTAAGAACAGAGCACGAGATTGACTTGTCGCTTCGTAAGAAAGTGGCATTGTTTTGTAATGTTGGTTTAGATGCAGTAATTGAGTCGATTAATGTACCAACTATCTACGAAGTTCCGCTAAAAATGCTGGAAGAGAAACTGGATATTACGGTACTTAATAAACTAGGATTAGCCATTAATGAAGACATCGATTTATCGGCATGGAATAGTTTTTTAACCAAACATAAAAATCCAAAGCAGGAAGTTAAAATTGGTATTGTAGGTAAATATGTTGAGTTGCATGATGCTTATAAGTCAATTGTTGAGGCTTTGGTGCATGCCGGAGCTGAAAACAGAGCAAGAGTTAATGTGGAATGGATTCACTCAGAAGGAATTACTAAGGAGAATGTTGTCGAAAAACTTTCTCATTTAAACGGGATAATTGTGGCTCCAGGCTTTGGTCACCGTGGATTGGAAGGGAAGATTCAAGCTGCAAAATATGCACGCGAAAACAATACTCCATACTTTGGAATTTGTTTAGGAATGCAAGTAGCTGTAATAGAATATGCTCGTAACGTACTAATGTTAGAAGGAGCCGATTCTTCGGAAATGAATCCGAAAACACCGCATCCGGTAATTGACTTAATGGAAGAGCAAAAAGGAATTACAAATTATGGTGGAACCATGCGTTTGGGATCTTACGAATGTAGAATTATTGAAAAAGATTCGAATGTTTGTACAGCGTACAATAAACTTACGGTTCACGAAAGACACCGTCACCGTTACGAGTTTAACGAAAGCTATCGTCAGCAATTTGTTGATGGTGGTATGACTCCTGTTGGAATAAACCCGGAAACAGAATTGGTTGAAGTAATGGAAATACCTGACCATAAGTGGTTTGTTGGAGTTCAGTTTCACCCAGAATATCGTAGTACAGTGCTAAATCCGCACCCACTATTTATAGATTTTATTAAAAATTCATTAGTTGAAAAGTAGAATATGGATAAAAAGTCGATAATTGGAATCGGTCTTATTTTTGCTATTCTGGTTGTTTTTTCATTAGTCAACCAGCCTTCGAAAGAAGAAATTGCGGTAGCACAACATAAGAAAGATTCCATAGCACAAGTTGAAGCCCAAAGGGCGGTAGAACAACAAAAGTTTGCCGAAGAGCAAACCGCACAACAAAATGCAGCACTTGCTGCTGACACAGAGAGTCAAAACCAAACAATGCAAGCCAAAATTGATGAGTTTGGTGTTTTTGGGACAGCGGCTGTTGGCGAAGAAGTGTTTAGTACTCTGGAGAATAATCAAGTAAAAGTTACTTTCTCGAACAAAGGAGGTAGAATTTATTCGGTACAGTTAAAAGACTATCAAACGCACGATTCGTTGCCTTTGATATTATTTGACGGACCAGAAACTTCATTTGGTTTAAATTTCTTTGCTCAAAACAGAAGTATTCAAACCGACCAGCTTTATTTTAAACAAACAGGTGGACGTAAAAACGTTACAGTTTCAGGTCCTGATGTAAAAAAAGGTGACGAAGGTAAAGTTAAAGCAAACCTTGAAAATCCGGGAGGAAAAGAGTCGGTAGCATTTCGTTTAGAAGTGGAGCCGGGTAAATATATCGAGTATGTTTACACACTTGAACACAACTCGTTTATGGTTGATTTCGACCTGAATATCCAGGGAATGAACCAGTATATTGCCGGAAACCAATCGTATTTAAATTTTGCATGGGCTTATGATGTACCACGTCAAGAGCACTATTCGAAGTTTGGTGAGGATAGATATACCAACATTACTTATAAGTTTTTCGAAGACGAAGTTGATAATCTTGACCAAAATAAATCGGACGAAGAAAACCTGACAACCAAGGTAAAATGGATTGGTTTTAAACAGTTGTTTTTTAGTTCAACACTTATTGCCGATAACTCTTTTGCAAATGCTCAGGTTCAACAAGAAAAGTTTGAATACGAAAACAACCCAAATTATTTAGGCCATTTTAAAGCTGATATTGCCTTGCCATATTCTGGTAAAACAAAGGAAAACATCGGCATGCAATTCTTCTTTGGCCCAAATCATTACCAAACTTTAAAGCAATATAATATTGACTTAGAGCGTCAGGTTTATTTGGGTTATGTTGTTATTCGTCAGGTTAATCAGTATTTGATTATTCCGGTATTTAACTTCCTAAGAAGGTTTATCGATAATTTTGGTATCATCATTTTGTTGTTAACCATTCTTATTAAAACGGTTCTTTTTCCTTTTACGTACAAGTCGTTTATGTCTCAGGCTAAAATGAAGGCTTTAAAGCCCGAAATTGATGAGATTACTGCAAAGTATGGTAAGGATAAGGCAATGGAGAAACAGCAGGCTACAATGGCGCTGTATAAAAAGGCTGGGGTGAATCCTATGGGTGGTTGTTTGCCCATGGTGCTGCAAATGCCGATTTTGTTTGCCATGTTCTTTTTCTTCCCAACTTCTATTGAGTTGCGTGGGCAAAGTTTCTTGTGGGCACACGATTTATCTACTTACGATTCAATTTTGAATCTTCCATTCGAAATTCCATTTTATGGCGACCACGTAAGTTTATTCTGTTTGTTGATGACAGTTACTACTATCATCTCGACAAAATTAAATCAGTCAGCTGCAACAAGTCAGGGAATGCCTGGAATGCAGACCATGATGTATATGATGCCAGTAATGTTCTTATTCCTGTTGAATAATTATCCTTCAGGTTTGAGTTACTATTACTTTCTGGCTAACTTAATTACTATTGGGCAAACTTATTTGATTCGTTCGTTTGTTGACGAAGATAAAATTAGGGCAGCATTACACGCCAATAAAAAGAAACCGGTTAAAAAGTCAAGCTTCCAGAAACGTTTGGAAGATATGGCTAAACAACGCGGTGTTCAAACTCCAAAGAAAAAATAGATTCTTAAAATATTCAAAAAGGCCGGTAAGATGAATTTCTTACCGGCCTTTTATGTATACGCCTTAATGTTATCATTTAGAAGGAAGAATGACTGAGAATAATTGAAAACTAGCGGAGCTAAAATAACAATCCTAAACTAACTGAAAGCATTTTATTGTGCAGGTCTGATTCCGATTTATATACCTCAACAAAGCCCATATCGTAATTTAATCCAACCTGTAAAGCTTTATCTGTAAATACCGGGAACTCAAAACCAATCTCAAATCCTAAACCAAAATCAAAGTCTTTGGTGTCGTTTCCTAATTCGAAATCTTCTCCGTTTATTTCTCCTTCAGCATCGAGCAAATAACTAAGATAGGGGCCTACCACAAAAAAAACACGTTGTCCTTTTTTAAACCCAGCCTTTTCTCCAGCCGAAAATTCAGCTTGTACGGGTAAATTTAAGTACTGTAGTTTGTTAGTCAAATCTGTTTCGTTTTCATCAATGCTACGTCCTTTTTGTTGGTACTCTAAACCACTCTTTAAGGCAAATGCCTGGGTAAACTGATATTTACCAATTACTCCAAATGTTGGCACAATCTTCATGTCGCAATTGTTGGCAATTTCAAGTAAGTCTGATTGACAAGTAGCACCCGTTCCTAATTTTACACCGTATTGAAACTGTGCATGGCTAACCGTTGTTAAGCCCATTAGAACAATGCTCAAAACAATTGTTCTGACTAAGCCTTTTCCTTTTAAATTTGTTTTCTGTTTCATCGTTTTTCTTTTCTATTTCTGTTTACACATTCTGACGAATCGAATATATATCTAAAATATTCGATTTAATAGGTAAAAAAATTTAGGAGCAAATTCCGTAGAACAGCATATTAATAACATCATCAATTTTCTTGTCGAATTCCAGGGCCGAATCTACATTCTTTAAAAGAGGTACCTCAAAACCAATCATAGCTGTAAGTATCGTGCCTCCCATAAATTCAACATTAGCAGGTTTAAACTCCTTACGCGTAACGCCTTCTTTTAATATTGAATCGATCATGTCAATTTCCCACTCCCGGTGTTTATTCCTAATCTTTTCAATAAAGCTAAACGTAGCCAAAAAGTTATCGTTTAAAGCTGTGTACAGGTTTCCTTTGGCAATAAAGCGATGCATTCGTATTGAAATGTAGGTACGCAACTTATCTACCGATTTATTAACTTTTGTTAATGCTTCATTTATCTCTTCTTTCAAAATCTCAGCTTCCTGGTCAGCGACAGCTTCAAACACTTCTTCTTTGTTTTTAAAATAGTAATAAAGCGAACTTTTGCCTTTTCCTGCAGCATAGGCTATGTCGTCCATTGTCGTCTTTTTAAATCCATATCGATTAAAAGTTACTCCGGCTGCTTCAACTATTTGTAGTTTTACTTTACTAGTCATCTTGCAAATTTATATTGCTTGGTCGCCAAAGTATTTGTGTTTCGACGATTTTAGTCCAAATGTACAGTTTGTGTAAAACCAGTACATGACAAATGGTTGTAAAGTGATTAATTTTCACCTGAATTGCTTAATATATTGCATGAACTGTAGTAGCCTTTTTATTGAACTTGAACTCTTAAATGTTACAAATTTCTCGGTGAACTATAATCTATGGTTTTCAGTTTTTCTATTTAACATTTTTTCACATATCCCTTTTAAACCTTTTTCCTTCATCCTCGTCCAAACGGTATTGATTTTAAAAAATACTAAAATTTTAATTTGATAAGAGATGAAAAAATTAGGTTTACTATTAATGATTGTAGTTTTAGGTACTACAATGTCTATTGCTCAAAATAGAGGTGGTCAAAGAATGGATCCCGAAGAAAGAGCAAAAAAGTCAACAGAAGCACTAAAAGAGGAACTTGGTTTGAAAAAAGATCAGGAAAAAAAGGTCTATGAATTAAACCTGAAAGCTGGTAAAGAAATGACTGCCGCTTGGGAGGCTGCTGATGGTGATAGAGAAGTGATGAGAGAAAAGATGGGTAAGGTACGTGATAATACAAATAAGGAAATGAAAAAAATATTATCGGACGACCAGTATAAAAAATACGAGAAGTATTTGAAAGAACAACGTGAAAAACGAGGACAAGGCGGTGGAGGCGGAGGTCGC
>JAUVDE010000432.1 GCA_030595485.1 Draconibacterium sp. | reverse complement strand
TCAATTAATGATTTACCACGTTTTTTATTTACTGCAAACTGATACTGTAAACTACGACTTTCTTCCTACTTGTACCAACTTGAATACATATTATAAGCATTTGCAATACGTTCCACTTCGCCGTGCAAAAGTTCAGGACTAATGTCTTTTACTTTTTTTGCCGGAATACCTGCGTAAACCGAACCCGACTCAACAATGGTTCCTTTTGTAACAACTGAACCTGCTGCCACAATCGAATTGCTTTCCACCACAGCATTATCTAAAATAACAGCGTTCATACCAATCATTACATTGTCTTGTAAAGTACAGCCGTGTACAATGGCACCGTGAGCAATGGTAACATTATTCCCAATATTGGTAGGCGACTTTTTATATGTGGCATGTATAGTTGCATTGTCTTGCACATTGGTGTTGTTACCAATTTTTATATAATGCACATCGCCACGCAAAACGGCACTGTACCAAATACTGCAATTATCACCAATTTCTACATCGCCAATTAAGACTGCTGTTTCAGCTAAAAAACAGTCTTTCCCTACTTTCGGAGTTTTATTGTTAAGTTCTCTAATTAAGGCCATTATTTGAATTGTTTTTAAATAGATTGCAAAAATATAAAATCTCCCAATACTATCAGTTACGACATTCTTAACTTGTTAAATAATAATTACATTTGCTAATGATTTAACGAATCAACCACCTATTAAACCGGTTCTGAAATTATAAATCCGTAATTTCGGAATCGTTTTTTATAGATTGAAACAGACTTAAAAGAAAGTAGTAAAAATTGAGACTTTAGAACAGATTCTGTTCGGTTTTAATTAATACCCATAAAGTAAACATATTATAAGTATGAAAGAGACTAAAGTAATCGAATTAGAAGAAGTAACCATAAGGTTCTCTGGTGATTCAGGCGACGGGATGCAGCTTACCGGTACTCTTTTTTCGGATGCGTCAGCAATTCTGGGAAATGATATTTCAACTTTCCCCGATTATCCATCAGAAATTCGTGCACCGCAAGGAACTGTTGGTGGAGTTTCGGGTTTTCAGGTACAATTCGGACAAAAGCAGGTTAACACTCCGGGAGATAATGCCCATGTTTTAATAGCCATGAATCCGGCGGCAATTAAAGCCAATGCAGGTTTTATAGAACCGGGTGGTACTATAATTTACGATTCGGATTCGTTTACCGAGAAGAACTTGAAAAAGGCCCATTTTACAACAGATGATCCTTTTGCTGAATTGAACATGCAGGACTTTTTTAAAATTCCTGTTCCCATAAGTAGTCTTACAAAAGAAGGTTTAGCCGAATTTGGACTCGATAACAAAAGTGTTCTTCGAAGTAAAAATATGTTTGCTTTAGGTTTGGTGTGTTGGATGTTTAATCGCCCACTGGATTATGTGGAAGAATTTATTCGTTCAAAGTTTGGGAAAAAACCGGTTGTTGCTGATTCAAATATTAAGGTATTACACGATGGTTACAACTACGGTTTAACCATGCAACATATGACACCAAGTTATTTGGTAAACCCGGCAGAAATTGAAAACGGAACTTATCGGAATGTTAATGGTAACCACGCTACGGCTTGGGGTTTTTTAGCAGCAGCTGAAAAATCGGGTTTAGAGTTATTCTTAGGATCGTATCCTATTACTCCAGCTACCGATATTCTTACAGCACTTTCGGAACGAAAAGATTTGGGGGTAAAAACCTTTCAGGCAGAAGATGAGATTGCAGGTATTGCATCGGCGATTGGAGCTTCGTTTGCCGGCGACTTAGCCATTACAACTACTTCGGGTCCTGGTTTGGCATTAAAAGGCGAGGCCATTGGTTTAGCTGTTATGGCCGAACTTCCCTTGGTAATTGTAAATGTTCAACGTGGTGGCCCTTCAACAGGCTTGCCAACAAAAACTGAACAGTCGGATTTATTGCAAGCACTTTACGGCAGAAACGGCGAAAGTCCGGTTGTTGTAATTGCAGCCAGTACTCCTTCCGATTGTTTCGATTATGCATTTATGGCATCGAAAATTGCCTTGGAACGTATGGTTCCGGTAATTTTGTTAACCGATGGATTTCTAGGTAACGGTAGCGAACCTTGGAAAATTCCAACAATGGCTGACCTTCCGAAAATTACTCCAAGAGTTGCAAAAAATGCGGCTACTTTTAAAGCTTATCAGCGCGATTCGGAATCATTAGCACGCGATTGGGCTTTCCCAGGAATGCCTGGGTTTGAGCACCGAATTGGTGGCCTTGAAAAAAATGAAACAGGAACTGTTAGTCACGACCCAAATAACCATCAGGTAAATTGTGAAATTCGTGAGGATAAAGTTCAACGTGTAGTTGATATGATTCCTGAAATGGAAGTTGATGGCGATGAAGACGGCGAAGTTTTAGTTGTTGGTTGGGGTGGAACTTATGGCCACTTAATTAGCACGGTTCGCGAATTGCGATTGGATGGTAAAAATGTAAGTTTGGCACATTTCAACTACATTAAACCGCTTCCGAAAAATACGGAAGAGGTATTTAGCAAATTCAAAAAAATTATTGTTTGCGAACTAAACTTAGGACAATTTGCCAATTACTTGCGCAACGAATTGCCAGCGTTTACTTATCATCAGGCAAACAAAGTAAAAGGGCTCCCATTTACAGTGAGCGAGTTGAAAGAAAGTATCACTAAATTATTGGAGGACTAAAAATGACTGATTTAAAATATACTGTTAAAGATTTTAAAAGCGCCAACGAAGTTCGTTGGTGTGCAGGTTGTGGCGATTTTGCCATTCTGAATGCCGTTCAACGTACAATGGCCGGAATGGGAATTCCGCGCGAAAAATTTGCCGTTATCTCTGGTATTGGCTGCTCATCGCGTTTTCCGTATTACATGAGTACTTTCGGATTTCATACCATTCACGGACGTGCAGCCGCAGTTGCTTCGGGTGTGAAGTTGGCAAATCCCGATTTGAATGTTTGGGTAATTACGGGTGACGGTGATAGTTTGGCTATTGGTGGAAACCACTTTATTCATTTGGTTCGTAGAAACATCGACAT
>JAUVDE010000061.1 GCA_030595485.1 Draconibacterium sp. | reverse complement strand
CGAAGCGCTAAAATAAATCGATATTAATAAGTCATAAATTAAGCCACCTGCTGGTTGTGCTATTTTTCTAAATCGGAGAATTTATACTACTTTCGTCGGGTTATTTAGAAATGTACATATGTGGATTAAGGTATCCCGAATTATCCTTCGAAATAAAATTTTACTGCTTGCGATTTTGGCAGCTATCACCATCTTTTTTGGCTATCATGCCCGAAAGGTGGAAATGTCGTATGAATATGCATCGTTGCTACCAAAAAAGGACCAGGCTTTTAAGGATTATCAGAAATTTGTTGAGGTATTTGGAGAAGAAGGTAATCTGATAATTGTCGGGATTCAGGATTCAAACTTTTTTAACATCGACCATTTTAATGCCTGGAAAGAATTGAGTGCAAATCTTTCGGAAGTAGAAGGCGTTGAAAACCTGTTGTCGATAACCAATACTTACAATCTTAAAAAGAATAAAGAGGAAAAACGTTTTGAAATTGAAAATGCTTTCCCCGATTCGATAGCTACCCAAGAAGAATTGGACGGATATTTGACGAAATTCAAGAGCTTACCATTTTATCGTGGATTGGTTTACAACGATGAAACGCAGACCTATTTGTTGGCCATTACGGTGAACAAAGATAAAATGGCCAGTAAAGCACGTGAAGATATGGTTGCCGAAATTCAGGAGGTTTGCCATGCGTTTGAAGAGGCTCAGAATGTACAATTGCACTACTCCGGGCTACCCTATATTCGGGTGGTAAATTCGGTAAAAATTAAAAAGGAACTTTACCTTTTTAGTGTGCTGGCCCTTCTTATCTGTATTATAGTTCTTTTTATATTTTTCCGCTCGTTTAAAGCTGTTTTGGTGCCGGTGCTAATTGTGCTAACCGGAGTCATATGGTCAATGGGAATGGTATCCTTATTTGGCTACAAAATTACTTTGTTAACCGGAATGATTCCACCATTGCTGATTGTAATTGGTATTCCGAACAGTATTTACATGTTGAATAAATTTCATCATGAATATGTTCTGCATGGTAACAAAGTAAAAGCTTTGCAGCGAGTGATTATTAAAATCGGAAACGCTACTTTTTTAACCAACCTTACAACCGCTTCGGGTTTTGCCACATTTATAATTGTAAAAAGTGATATTCTACGCCAGTTTGGTATTGTTGCCTCACTGAATATTTTGGGTTTATTTTTCCTTTCACTTTTTCTGATTCCAATCATTTTTAGCTTTATCACGCCGCCATCGTCACGTCACGTGGGGCACCTCGAAAATAAGCTTGTATCACGAATTATTGGACGTTTAATTCATGTCACTCAAAATTACCGAAAGTTGGTGTACTTTGTAACCGTTGTTATTATTGGGATTGGAGTTTATGGCATAACACTAATGCGAAGTTCGGGTTACATGGTTGACGATATTCCTGAAAGTGACCCGGTTTATATGGATCTAAAATTCTTTGAACGCAACTTTAACGGTTTGATGCCATTGGAAATTATGGTAGATACGAAAAAGCCACAGGGAGCGATGCAGCTAACTACTTTTCGCAAAATCGATCAGCTAGAAACTGAATTGGCAAAATACCCCGAGTTGTCGGCTTCAACTTCGCTGTTAAATCTTTTAAAGTTCTCGAAACAAGCCTTTTACAATGGGCACGAAAAGTATTACAGTATTCCCAATAATCGGGAGAAAAACTTCATTTTACAATATGCGGCTACCGGCGAAGAGAATTCGAATTTGTTGCATTCGTTCCTTGATAGTACGCGCCAAACTACCCGCGTAAGTATTCGCATAAAAGATGTGGGCACCAAGCGAATGGAAGAACTTTATGCGAGTTTTAATGCCGAAATAGATTCGATTTTCACCAGTGATAAATACGATGTAACAATTACCGGCTCAAGTATTATGGCTTTTAAGGGAAATCAATACCTGCTTAAAAACTTATTTACGAGTTTGGGATTGGCTATTTTTCTCATTTCTGCTTTTATGGCCATTATGTTTTCGTCGTGGCGAATGGTAATTATGTCGCTTACACCAAACGTAATTCCACTAATTTTTACGGCTGCAGTAATGGGCTTTTCAGGAATACCCATAAAGGCATCAACCATTTTGGTGTTTAGTATTGCGTTTGGAATATCGGTGGATAATACCATTCATTTTCTGGCCAAATACAGGCAAGAGTTAAATGCCACCAATTGGGATATTCGTAAGGCGGTAGTGTTGGCTTTACAAGAAACCGGGGTGAGTATGTTGTATACTTCGGTGGTGCTATTTTTTGGGTTTGGAATTTTTACTATTTCCAATTTTGGAGGAACGCAGGCCATGGGAATTTTGGTGTCGTTAACACTTTTAGTGGCGGTAACTTCAAATCTGGTTTTACTTCCTTCCTTACTTTTCGGTTTAGAGAGGTCTGTAACTACCGAAGCTTTTAAAGAACCGCTGCTTCATATTTACGATGAGGAAGAGGACATTGAGCTGGAAGACCTTGAGATTTATACTCCGGGCAACAAAAAAGGGCTTGAAGAACTTGAAGAAACAAGCCTTGAGCAAAAATAGCACTTTACAATTGTTTGCTTTTGCAGGTGTGTAATCCTGAATTTCTTTATCTGGAAAATTATTTCAATTTTAATATTTGTGTTTTGGCGCTTTTTGTCAATCTTTAGCTTCTTAAATTTTAGAACTGAAAAGTATGTATTCGGTAAAAGAACTGCAGAGAATAATCACAGATGAGGTAAAAAAACGTTCAGGAGCTTTGCTTGAGCAAAATCCAGTTGAGTTGTATTCCCCCATTAACTATTCGCTTGAAATGGGCGGCAAACGATTGCGTCCGGTTCTGCTGCTGCTTGCCTATAATATGTTTTCAGAAGATGTTTCAGCTGTTGTTCCTGCAGCCTTAGGTATTGAAGTCTTTCATAACTTCACACTCTTGCACGACGATATTATGGACAAAGCCGATGTTCGTCGAAACCGTCCAACTGTTCATGTAAAATACAGCGAAAATGCAGCCATCCTTTCGGGCGATGCCATGGCTTTTCAGTCCTACAAATATTTGGTCGAATGTAAATCGCCTCGTTTGGTCGATGCCATTGAATTGTTTACCAACACCGCCATTGAAGTTTGCGAAGGGCAGCAATTCGACATGGATTTTGAGAATCGACTGGATGTAAAAGAGGAAGAATATTTGGAGATGATTCGTTTGAAGACGGCTGTTCTTTTGGCTTGTAGTTTAAAGGCTGGAGCTATTTTGGCAAATGCTTCTGATGAAGTTGCCAATCAGTTATATGATTTTGGAATTAACCTCGGTCTGTCGTTTCAATTACAAGATGATTTGTTGGATACCTTTGGTGATCAGGCTACTTTCGGTAAAAAAATTGGAGGTGATATTCTGGCTAACAAAAAAACTTTTCTTTTGATTAATGCGCTTGAAAAGGGTTTAGCCGAGCAAAAAACAGAATTGTTGAGCTGGATTAACAGAACTGATTTTAAGCCGGATGAAAAAATAGCTGCAGTAACTGAAATTTATTTTAAAGTAGGTGTAAAAAGATTAGCTGAAGAGAAAGTGGATGCCTACTTCAATAAAGCCATCAAAATATTAGATGAAATTAACTTGCAAGATGTTGTAAAACAACCGCTTCGTCAGCTTGCCGCGGAAATGCTTATACGCAAGCATTAGCGACTGTTTAAGAAAGTTAAATTTCCCTCAAAATAGAATTCTGAAGTTGCATAAAAACAAAACTATGCTAAATTTGTTGAGGTGTTAGAAAATTAACGATAATCCGTTTAAACCGGACTTTAAATCAAATCCAATATGGCTCAAAACATAGGTAAAATCATTCAGGTTATCGGACCTGTTGTTGATGTTAGTTTTGATAAAGAAGGAAGCGAACTTCCTGCAATTTACCACGCACTGGAAATCCTCCGCGAAGGCAAAGAAAGTTTAATAATTGAGTGTCAGCAGCACATTGGTGAAAACACCATTCGTTGCGTTGCAATGGATGCAACCGATGGATTAAAGCGCGGTACCGAGGTGAGAACTTTGGGTCACCCAATTATTATGCCCAAAGGTGAAGTTGCCCTTGGTCGTTTGCTTAATGTTGTTGGCGATTCCGTCGATGGCTTGGAGCAACTTCCGAAAGAGGGCTTAAATATTCATAACAAACCACCAAAATACGAAGACTTAACTACTGAATCAGAGGTGCTTTACACTGGTATTAAAGTAATCGACCTGATTGAGCCTTACGCAAAAGGTGGTAAAATTGGTTTGTTTGGTGGTGCTGGTGTTGGTAAAACGGTTCTTATTCAGGAGCTAATTAATAACATCGCATTGGCACACTCAGGTTTGTCGGTATTTGCAGGTGTTGGTGAACGTACGCGTGAGGGTAACGACCTTTTACGTGAGATGATTGAAGCTAACATTGTTGATTATGGCGAGGCCTTTAAAGAGTCGATGGAGAAAGGCGGTTGGGATCTTTCGAAAGTTGATAATGAGAAACTAAAAGATTCGAAACTGGCTATGGTTTTTGGTCAGATGAACGAACCTCCGGGTGCACGTGCTCGTGTTGCGCTTTCAGGATTAACAATTGCTGAAAGTTTGCGCGATGGCGACGGTACTGCCGGAAGTGGTAAAGATATTCTATTTTTTGTTGATAATATTTTCCGTTTTACACAGGCTGGTTCCGAAGTTTCGGCACTTTTAGGTCGTATGCCATCGGCGGTGGGTTACCAACCAACACTGGCAACCGAAATGGGAGTTATGCAAGAGCGGATTGCTTCTACAAAAAATGGTTCAATTACTTCTGTTCAGGCGGTTTATGTGCCTGCAGATGATTTAACTGACCCTGCTCCGGCAACAACCTTTGCTCACTTAGATGCAAAAACAGTACTTAGCCGTAAAATTGCAGAGTTGGGTATTTATCCTGCGGTTGATCCTTTGGATTCAACATCGAGAATTCTTACAGCTGAAATTGTTGGAGATGAACATTATAACTGTGCACAAGATGTGATTATGTTGCTGCAACGTTATACTGAATTGCAAGATATTATTGCGATTTTGGGTATGGATGAACTTTCGGAAGAAGACAAGCTGGTTGTTCACCGTGCTCGTCGTGTTCAGCGATTCCTTTCGCAGCCATTCTTTGTGGCTTCGGCATTTACCGGACTGGAAGGGAAACTGGTTTCGATCGAAGATACCATCAAAGGTTTCAAAATGATTATGAACGGCGAGGTTGACAAATATCCTGAAGCGGCATTTAACTTGGTAGGTACCATTGAGGAAGCTATCGAAAAAGGTGAAAAAATGTTAGCTGATAACTAATTCAGAAAGGAATAACATGTATCTGGAAATTATTACACCCGATAAAAAGGTTTTCGAAGGAGAAGTAAGTTTAATTCAACTTCCGGGAAGCAAAGGTGCTTTCGAAATGCTGAATAACCACGCTCCAATTATTTCGACGCTTGAAAAAGGAACGATTAAAATTAAAGAAGAGGACGGGAACGAGCAACTGTTTGAAGTTGATGGTGGTGTAATCGAGAATAAAGCCAATAAAATTATTGTGCTGGTTGAATCGGCATAATTAAAAAGATATTGCTAAATTTCCCCGTAGATTTTTCTGCGGGGATTTTTGTTTTAAAGCTTAATTAATAAAGAACAGATGGTTGTTTGAATGAAGAGAACTTCTGACTTCCAACTTCTGACTTCCAACTTCTTGAATGAAAGTAAAATTTTTAGTCATAAGGTTTAGTTCCATTGGCGATATTGTTTTAACATCGCCAGTTGTGCGTGGCTTAAAGCAACAGGTTGAAAATGCTGAAATTCATTTTGCCACAAAAGACAAACATGCCTGTTTGGTCACTTCAAATCCTTATATCGACAAAGTTCATCTTCTGGGTGAAAATGTTAACGATTTAATTCACGAGCTGCAAAAGGAAGACTTCGATTACGTCATCGATTTACATCAGAACTTTAGAAGTAACAAAATTCGCAGGAGGCTAAAAGTAGAGTCCTTCTCTTTTAATAAACTGAATTGGCGAAAAATGTTGTTGGTGTTGTTCAAGGTAAACAAATTACCTCGTCAACACATTGTTGACCGTTACCTGGAAACCGTTCAAATTTTTGATGTAAAGAAGGATGCTAAAGGACTCGATTTCTTTATAAAGGAGGGCGATGCGTTTAATACGGAAGACCTTCCGCCACAATTTAAAAATGGTTATGTTGCCATTGCAATTGCCGGAACTTATTACACTAAAAAATTCCCGGTTCATAAAATCTCCAAAATCTGCCAGAATATACCCTACCCGGTAATTTTATTGGGTGGAAAAGATGAGTTTGATGAAGGCGAAAAAATTCTGTCTGAATCAAAAGGAAACGTTCTCAACTATGCCGGAAAGATTAGTCTGGCACAATCGGCTTCTTTGGTTCGCGATGCAAATGTTGTACTAACTAACGATACAGGTTTAATGCACATTGCCGCTGCGTTTAAAAAGAAAATCCTTTCGTTTTGGGGAAATACCGTTGCCGACTTTGGGATGTATCCTTATTTGCCTGATGAGGCTTCTGAGCGACTTGAAGAGAATGATTTAAGCTGTCGGCCTTGCTCGAAGCTGGGTTACAACAAATGCCCCAAAAAGCATTTCAAATGCATGGAAGATATTGATGAGCAACGAGCAGTTGAGTGGATTCAAAATAATTTCTAATAGTTCCAATCTCCCTGAAAACACAACTTAACTCCATATCCTAACAATTTAGAAGGAAATTCGACTATTCACATAATTGTAATTAAGCACTTACAAAACATAAAATATATTTGCCTCTAATTATTCATCAAATACGAGGCTTTCGTTTTATGCCTTATGGTTTTTTCTGTCGTTGTTAAGTGATTTTCGCATCCCGATTCAAGTTGCACGAATAAAGGAATCAGCAGAAAAAGCTATCTTGTGGTTTAATGAAAACAACTATTTCAACTAAAACAGAATGGTAAATATCAGTAAAATATGGCTTAGGTTTTTGGTTGTTTTTCTCATCCATATTATGATTAAAAGCTTCGACCTTTCGTTTCCCAATGGACCTTTCGAACTGAGCTTGCGAAGCTTGTCTTTTACCATGTACTTTATTGGTTATGGCCTACTGATATGGTATTGTGCCGAATGGTTCGACAAGTGGCTTCATAAAATGATAATAAATCCAGAGTGCAACCGAAAAAAGATGATTTTAATTACTCTTTATCATGCACTTTTCGCTTATGTTTTGGCTTTCTCAATGAATCATTTTTATCGGCTGGGAGATATTTATTTATTTGGATATAGGGAAACATGGGAGGATGTCCTTATTTTTAATCCCGAATTAACATTTTCGTTATCAAGTATTTATCTCATTATTTTTGGATTTAATAGATATTCGTTAATGCATAGCAGGGTACAGGAAGGCGAATTGAAAGCAGAAAAACTTCAAAAAGAAAATATTCTGGCAAGTTATCAGGCTTTAAAAGCACAAATTGAACCTCATTTTTTGTTTAACAGTTTGAGTGTACTCTCTTCGTTGGTATACAAAGATGCTGACTTGTCTGCCGATTTTATCGTAAAACTTTCGAAAACCTTGCGCTACGTTATCGAGAAAAATGAATCACATTTAGTAAAACTTTCTTCTGAAATGGAATTTTTAGACGCTTACTTTTTCCTGATAAAAACCCGTTTAGATGATGGTGTTTTTCTTGAAAATAAATTGGAGAAATCGTTTATTGAAACCACCTTTATTCCACCCGTAACTTTACAACTATTAGTTGAAAATGCTATCAACCACAACAAATACAATCCTAAAAATCCCTTGAAAATTATGGTTGAAAAAGTGGGCGATTTTATTGTGGTCAGGAACAATCTGAATATGCGAGAAGTAATGGAAGCATCAACAAAACAGGGATTAAAAAATATTTGCAAACGTTACGATTTAATTTCAGAATTGAAAGTAGAAATTGTAAAAACCGAAACTGAATTTATTGTAAAAATACCTGCGCTAAACCAAACCGATTATGAACGTTTTAATATTTGAAGACGAAAAACATACCGCCACACGATTAATTCAACTCCTGAAAAAATATGATTCGGAAATTGATGTTATTGAAGTAATTGCATCTGTACAGCAAGGAATTGAGTGGTACAGAAACAATCCATTTCCCGACCTCGTTTTTCAGGATATTCTATTGAATGATGGAAATTGTTTTGAGATTTTTGAAAAGGTAAAAATGAATGTTCCGATAATTTTCACAACGGCCTACAACGAGTTTGCGCTGAAGTCGTTTAAACTGAATAGTATCGACTACATTGTAAAACCCTATGATTTTCAGGATATTAAAAAGGCACTGGATAAATTCAAAGATTTTAAAGAAATGTTTATCGTTCCTGAAAATGAATTGCTTAAAAATATTATTCAGGCAAAAACTCCAGAAGTTAAAAAACGGTTTCTGGTGAAATTGGGCGATAAATACCGCTCGGTAAAAAGCGAAGATATTGCATGGTTTATGTACGACGAAGGTGTAACTTTTGCATTTACTTTCGAAAATACCCGCTTCCCGGTAAATTATTCCATCGACCAGCTTTCTGAGGTTTTAGAACCCGACAATTTTTTCCAGATAAACAGAAAGTATGCTGTTAATTTTGAAAGCATCAGAAATATCCATTCGTATTTTAACAGCCGCCTAAAATTGGAAATAGTACCAAAACCAAGTGAAGATATTGTTGTAAGCCGCGAACGGGTTAAGGGTTTTAAGGCGTGGCTGGATAGATAGGAAAAATTCAATCCAAGCTCAAAAAAATACAATTCAAAAGAACAAATTGCACTTCATGGTTTAACACTTCCAAGTGCTAATAAAGCGCGTTATTTTTGCATCAAAATATTACAAATAGAAATGCAAGGAATAATTGTTATGAGAAAAAGTGTAATCTTAATTTGTGCTTTATTGATATTCAATTGTGCTTATTCACAAAAAATTACACAAACCGTAAGAGGTAGAGTTTTTGATAATTCGACGAATGAAACACTGCCGGGAGCAACGATAATTGTATTAAACACAAATCCTATACTAGGGACTATTTCAGATATTGATGGAAATTTCATACTTAAGAATGTTCCTGTTGGTCGCCAAAATATTAAAATAAGTATGGTGGGCTATCAGGCTTATATCGAAAATGAATTAATGATTAGCACAGGTAAAGAAAAAGTCCTTGAAATTTCTTTACAAACGAGCATTCATGAATTGGGTGAAATTGTTGTTCAAGTAAGAAAAGACGTTCCGCTGAATTCAATGACATCACTCAGCAGTAAACAATTTACTGTAGAGGAAACTCAAAGATATGCGGGAGGCCTTGATGATCCATCCCGGTTAGTTTCATCTTTTGCAGGTGTTGCTGTTCCTTCAATTAGCAGTAATGGGATTGCTGTAAGGGGTAATAATCCGCAAGGTTTACTTTGGCGAATTGAAGGTGTCGAAGTTCCCAATCCTAATCATTTTGCAAACCTATCAGTATTTGGAGGTGGCGCTTTAACAGCATTGAGCAGTCAAACTTTAGGAAACTCAGATTTCTTAACGGGAGCTTTCCCTGCAGAATATGGAAACGCAAGTTCGGGTGTTTTCGATATGAAAATGAAAACAGGTAATACGAACAATAGAGAATATACTTTCCAACTTGGAGCATTAGGTACCGACTTTGCTGCAGAAGGACCGTTTAAGAAAGGTGGAAAATCTTCTTATTTAATAAACTACCGCTATTCAACACTTGCATTACTTTCTCCGTTATTGCCCGATGATGCAGGAGAAATTAAATACCAGGATTTAGCTTTTAAGTTTAATTTTCCCACCAACAAAGCAGGAACTTTTTCTCTTTGGGGAGTGAGTGCCTTGGATGGACAAAGCAATTTGGCAAAGGATAGTGTTGATTGGGAAGCTGACTACCATAGAGATAATTCGGAAACAAAAATGTATATGGCAGCTACAGGATTATCTCACAAAATAATCCTTGATGAAAAAACCTTTTTGAATACAACATTATCAGCTTCGGGGAATGGAATAGAACACACTGAAAATAGACTGGATTATGATTTACAAGAACATCCTTATTCCAATATCCAGAATAATTCTGTGAGGTATATTTTTTCGACAAAAGTTAATCATCGATTTGGGAAAAACCATACCAATAGAACTGGTTTTAATTATAATCGTTTAGGCTACAATCTTAATGTGGAACAATCAATATCGGAAGGAACAGAGCCTATTACAATGTCAAAAGCCAAGGGACACTCTAACTTGATACAAGCTTACACGCAATCAAAAATAAATATTCGACCAAAACTAAGCGCAAATGTAGGTGTGCATGCGCAATACTTTACACTGAACGATAATTTCTCCGTCGAGCCACGAGTGGGATTGAGGTATACTATCAATACTAAAAATAGCATTGCATTTGCTTACGGACTGCATACCCGCTTAGAGGCTTTGCCTGTTTATTTCGCAGTAGTTGATGGAAGTACACCAAATGAGGCTTTGGAGTTTATGAAATCGCATCATTATATCTTTTCATACGATATGAAGCTGAGTGAGAATCTTCGACTGTCAATAGAACCATATTATCAAAAGCTGACGGATATTCCTGTTGCCCCAGACTCGTATATATCTACAATTAACCTTCAAAATGGTATGTTTTTCAACGATGCTTTAATCTCCGGAGGCGTGGGTAGGAACATTGGGATTGACATTACATTTGAAAGATTTCTGAACAAAGGGCTTTACTATCTTTTTACTGCTTCAGTATTTGACTCGAAATATACAGCTGCTGATGGAATAGAAAGAAATACAAGATTTAATAAGAACTATGTTTTCAACGCTCTGGTAGGGAAAGAATGGACTGTGGGTAAGGGAAAGAATAATATTTTAAGTGCAAATTTACGATTAAACTATTTGGGCGGAAATAGAGAAGAAGCCATAGATATTGACGCTTCAAATGCTGCAAAAGATGTTGTTTATGGAGAAACAGATGGGAATTTATCTTTCGAGAACAGATATAATGATATGCCTGTATTTTCATTTACTTTTTCATACAGAAAAAACAAGTACAAATACTCTTCGGTATGGTCATTACAAATACTTAACCTAACAGCTACAAAAGAGTATAATGGTGATTATTATAATTTGAAAACAGAAAAAGTAGTTACCACTTACGATGGAATAATGTTGCCAAATATCAGTTATAGAATTGAGTTTTAATTCTTTGAGAATTACCGGTTAGAGCTATTCCTATTTTCTGTTTACCGAAAATAATTCCTATTTTCAATCAAAATATAATTCCAATGAAACGTCGTTCCTTTTTTAAAACCACCGCTTTGGGAGGCTCAGCTCTTGCAATAATAAGTTTAACAGCTTGCACGAATACAGTTGTGGAAACCCAAAAAGCTGATTTGACAAGCTTTGATTTAAACGAAACCACGGCAAAAGAACTTCAGCAAAAAATGGAGTCGGGAGAATTAACTTCAGAAGCCATTTGTAAAAAGTATTTGGAGCGTATTAAGTTAGTCGACCCCGTTTTAAAAGCGGTAATTGAATTGAATCCCGATGCTTTGGAGATTGCCAGAAAGCTCGATGAAGAACGAAAGTCGGGAAAAGTTCGTGGGCCATTACACGGAATTCCAATTATGATTAAGGATAACATTGACACCGGAGATAAAATGCAAACCACCGCCGGTTCGTTGGCACTGGAAGGAAATGTGGTAGAAAAGGATGCTTTTATTATAAATAAATTACGCGAAGCAGGAGTTGTTTTATTGGGTAAAACCAATCTCAGTGAATGGGCGAATTTCCGCTCGACAAATTCCTCAAGTGGATGGAGCGGACGTGGTGGACAAGTTCGAAATCCGTTTTGTTTAGATCGAAGTCCATGTGGTTCAAGCTCGGGGACGGGTGCTGCAGTTTCAGGCAATTTGTGTACAATTGGAATTGGCACCGAAACCAATGGCTCCATTGTTTGTCCATCGGGTGTAAATGGCATCGTTGGAATAAAACCAACTGTGGGAATGTGGAGCCGGCAGGGAATTATTCCCATTGCACATAGTCAGGATACTGCCGGTCCAATGGCACGAAATGTTAGTGATGCCGCAACTTTGCTTGGTGCACTTGCTGAATTTGATGCAAACGATGGAGAAACGCTCATCGAAAAAGGAGAGATTTTTGAGGATTATACCCAATTTTTGAAACCGAACGGTTTAAAGGGAAACCGAATTGGAATTGCTTCGCAGATGCTTCCTTCCAATAGAAAAGTGAAGGAACTTTTTGATGCAGCAGTAGAAGCCTTAAAAAAGCAAGGAGCTGAAATAATCGAAGAAGTGGAGTTTGAAGGAAATCGAAAATGGGGACGTCCATCGTATCAGGTTTTGCTTTATGAGTTTAAAGCCGACCTTAATAAATATCTGG
>JAUVDE010000054.1 GCA_030595485.1 Draconibacterium sp. | reverse complement strand
TATTACCCGCTTTCGGTTTTAATGTTGGCTGGTATTCGGGAGATCTTAATAATATCCACTCCGCAAGATATTGGCTTGTACGAGAATTTATTTGGCGATGGTTCGCAACTCGGTTTAAAATTAGCGTATAAAATACAACCTTCCCCCGATGGTTTAGCACAAGCTTTTACTTTAGGCGAAGAGTTTATTGGTGACGACAGTGTTTGTATGGTTTTGGGCGACAATATATTCTACGGCTATAAGTTTCGTGGAATACTTGAAGACGCGGCTAAATTGAAAGATGGAGCCATGGTATTCGGATATCATGTCAACGACCCTGAAAGATATGGTGTTGTTGATTTTAATGACGAAGGAAAAGCTATAAGTATTGAAGAAAAGCCGGAGCATCCAAAATCGAACTATGCCGTGACTGGTTTGTATTTTTATGGGAATGATGTTGTAGAGAAAGCTAAAAACCTTAAACCATCGAAACGAGGTGAGCTTGAAATTACCGATTTGAATAGGCTGTATTTAGAAGAAAATAGGTTAAAGGTAAAATTACTTAGTCGTGGTTTTGCCTGGTTAGATACCGGTACGCATGATAGTTTATTACAAGCTTCAAACTTTATTTCTACCATTGAGCAACGTCAAGGTTTAAAAGTTTCATGTATCGAAGAAATTGCATGGAAAAAAGGATTTATCAGCAAAGAACAATTAATAGATTTGGCCAAACCGCTAAGTAAAAATCAGTATGGGCAATACCTTTTAAATATTGTAAACAAAAAAACATTTACTTTTTAATTATAGATGAAGATTGTACAGACGGGATTACCCGGGCTACTCGTAATAGAACCAAGGGTTTTTGAGGACGATAGAGGATATTTTTTTGAAAGTTATCAGCACAAAAGATATATAGAGGCAGGAATTGTAAAGCCTTTTATTCAAGATAATGAATCGAAATCAGTTGCAGGTGTTGTGCGCGGATTACATTATCAGTTGGGTGATGCAGCTCAAGCAAAATTGGTTCGTGTAATTCAAGGTAAAGTTTTTGATGTTGCGGTTGATTTACGCACAGGTTCACCAACTTTTAGAAAATGGTTTGGACTTGAATTGGACGAGAATAATAAGAAACAGTTATATGTGCCCCGAGGATTTGCCCATGGCTTTTCGGTATTAAGCGAAACAGCTATTTTTACCTACAAATGTGATAATGTTTACAATAAAGAGTCGGAAAGATCAATTAATCCTTTTGACACTTCGTTGGGAATCGATTGGAAATTAGGAGGTTTGGCGCAAATTATATCGGATAAAGATGTAAACGCTCCAATGTTTGCGGAAGCAGAGATGAACTTTAACTTTTAACATGCAAATTTTAGTTACAGGTGCATACGGACAATTGGGAAATGAACTAAATCTACTCCAGGGGAATTATCCTGAATGGAAGTTTGTTTTTACCGATGTAGATTCGTTAGATATTACCGATGGAAATGCAATTCAAAAGTGTTTTTCTGAGCATAATTTTGATTTTGTAATAAACTGTGCGGCTTATACGGCAGTGGATAAAGCTGAAACCGATAGTGAAACAGCGGCAAAAGTAAATTCACTTGCTCCTGAATTGTTGGGCTTTTATTCAAATTTGGCCGGTGCAAAACTTATTCAGGTTTCAACCGATTATGTTTTTGCCGGCGATGCCAATCAGCCTTATTCCGAAAATTACGAAGTGAAACCTCAAGGTGTTTACGGACAAACAAAGCTAGATGGCGAACTAAACTGTTTACGTGAAAACCCACAAACAGCAATTGTTCGAACTTCGTGGTTGTATTCAACTTTTGGAAACAACTTTGTAAAAACCATGCTTCGTCTTGGAAAAGAGAGGGGAGAGTTAGGTGTTGTTTTCGACCAGATTGGTACGCCAACTTACGCTGCTGATTTAGCCGATGCTATTTTGAAAATGGTGGCAGCTGAAAAATTTGTTCCCGGTGTTTATCATTATTCGAATGAAGGAGTTGCCAGTTGGTACGATTTTGCCTTGGCAATATTCGAATTGTCTAGTGTGAAATGTAAGGTTAATCCGGTATTGTCTGACCAGTTTCCCACACCAGCAAAACGACCGCATTTTAGCGTGTTAAATAAATCGAAAATTAGGAATACCTTTAATGTAGAAATTCCGTATTGGAAAGATAGTTTAAAAGTTTGTTTAGATAGATTAGAAAAATAATAAAAATGGAAAATCAAGAATTATTAGAAGTAAGAGCGAAAGCCCAGGAATGGCTTTCAGAAACCTACGACAAAGAAACTAGAGCACAAGTACAAGCGCTTTTGGATAACGAAGATACAAGCGATTTGGTTGATTCATTTTACAGAAGTTTAGAATTTGGCACAGGTGGACTACGCGGTGTAATGGGCGTTGGAACCAACCGAATGAATATTTATACGGTAGGTGCAGCCACGCAAGGTTTAAGCAACTACTTGAAAAAGAACTTTGCCGACCTTGAGCAAATTAAAGTTGCCATTGCTTACGATTGTCGTAACAACAGTCGCTTGTTTTCGGAAACAAGTGCAAAGATTTTTGCTGCAAATGGTATTAAAGCTTATTTGTTCGAAGACCTTCGTCCAACTCCTGAGCTTTCCTATGCGATTCGTGATTTGGGTTGTCAAAGTGGAATTATTCTAACTGCATCTCACAATCCAAAAGAATACAATGGTTACAAAGCTTATTGGGAAGATGGTTCGCAGAGTGTTGGACCACACGATGTAAACATTGTAAACGAGGTAGCTAAAATTAAACCTGAGGACATTAAGTTTGATGGCCCCGATGAATTGATTGAGATTCTTGGTGAAGAAATGGACAACAAATTTTTAGCTGAGGTTAAAAAAGTATCTATTTCGCCTGATGTTGTTGAACGTCATAAAGACATTAAAATAATATATACGCCAATTCACGGAACAGGAGTGAAATTAATTCCTGCAGCAATACGTGCATTTGGTTTTACAAACGTTATTAATATTCCTGAACAGGATGTAGTTAGTGGTGAATTTCCAACTGTTGTTTCTCCAAATCCGGAAGAAACAGCTGCAATGGAAATGGCAACAAAAAAAGCTGCCGAAGTTAATGCAGATGTTGTAATGGCTTCCGATCCTGATGCAGACCGTTTGGGAGTAGCGGTAAAAAACGATAAAGGCGAATATGTAATTATTAACGGTAACCAAACTGCCTTGCTTTTCTTCTATTACATTATTGTAAAAATGAAGGAAGCCGGCAAATTGAAAGGCAATGAGTTTATTGTGAAAACAATAGTTTCAACTGAAATGATTGCCGAAGTTGCACGCAAAAATGACATTGAATACTACGATGTGTATACCGGATTTAAATATATTGCTGAAATAATTCGTGACCTTGAAGGTCAGAAAAAATACATTGGCGGTGGTGAAGAAAGTTTTGGTTTTATGCCATCTGACTTTGTTCGTGATAAAGACGCCGTTTCAGCTTGTGCTTTAATGGCCGAGATTACTGCTTGGGCAATCGACCAGGGAAAAACATTGTACGAATTGTTGCAAGATATTTATTTGGAATACGGTTTCTCGCGCGAAAAAATGAAATATGTTGTTCGTAAAGGGAAAACAGGTGCCGAAGAAATTCAGCAGATTATGACTGATTTCCGTTCTACTCCTCCTTCCGAGTTAGGTGGTTCGCCAATGGAGTGGGTAAAAGATTATTCTACATTAATTGCGAAAAACCTGATTACCGGCGAAGAGAAAAAAATTGACCAGAAAATTACAGCAAATGTACTTCAGTTCTTTACGCAAGATGGAACTAAGATTTCAGTTCGTCCTTCGGGAACAGAGCCTAAAATTAAATTCTATTTCGAAGCTGCCGGCGAGTTAAAGTCGCGTGAAGATTTTGATGCAGCTGAACAAAAAGCTGATGCAAAAATCGATGCGATAATGGAAGAACTTGGACTGTAGATAATTCCGCATATTTATTCAGCGGGTGACTATTCGTTTAAACGTATAGTCACCCGCTGAATCTTTTAAAATTAATAACCTAAATCAATAAAAAATGAAAACCAAAATTTTAACCTTTACGCTACTATTTGTGGCGTTGTTCGCTGCGGCTCAGGAAGAAGAAGAGTCGATGAAAATGAAACCTCAGATGACTGAAATATGGGATCCTGAAGTTTCGAAAATAACACCGGGAGAAACGCCAATGGATGCACCTTCAGATGCCATTGTATTGTTTAACGGAACAGACCTTGGACGTGAATGGACAAATGGTGATGGTAGTGAATCGGGATGGTTGGTTGAAGATGGATGTGCCACTGTTGTAAAAGGACAGGGCATTATTAAAACCAAACGTGTTTTCGAAGATTTTCAATTACACATTGAGTGGCGTTCGCCCGCCGAAGTGAAAGGCAAAAGTCAGGGACGTGGGAATAGTGGTGTTTTCTTGCAAGCTCGATACGAAGTGCAGATATTGGATAATTTCGATAACCGTACCTACCGAAATGGACAGGCGGGGAGTTTGTACAAACAATACCCTCCACTTGTAAATGCCTGTAAAGGGCCAGGAGAATGGCAAGTGTACGATATTATATACACTGCACCACGTTTTAACGACGATGGTACTTTCTTCACTCCTCCAACAGTAACAGTATTACATAACGGTGTTTTGGTTCAGAATAACTCAAAATTGCGTGGACCAACCGAATATGTTGGAATTCCTGAATATGCTGTAAAAAAACATGGTGCTGATGTAATTCAGTTGCAAGATCATGGTAATCCGGTAAGCTATCGTAATATTTGGATTAGAGAGTTGTAAGATCTACAACAAAAATATACTTTTAAGTCTGGAATTATTTCCGGGCTTTTTTTATGATACTAAGTGATGAAAAATTTGAATCTTTTACTAACCGGAATATTTGTTATTTCTGTGCTGCTTACTTCTGCACAAGATAAAGTATTCGATTCGAATTTACCCATCGTTTTTGTGAATACAAATGGCACCGAAATTCCTGATGAGCCAAAAATTACAGCAGAGTTGGGTATTGTTTGGAATGAGAATGGCGAATCGAATAATTCATACGATCCACACAATCATTTTAACGGCAAAATCGGAATTGAAATTCGTGGTTCTTCGTCTCAAATGTTTCCCAAGAAATCGTTTGGTTTTGAGCTAAGAGACGAGCAAGATGAAGGAATAGATTTTCCATTGTTAGGCATGCCCGAAGAAGAGGATTGGATTTTAGATGCACCTTACAGCGATAAAACCTTAATCCGAAATGTATTAACTTTTTCATTGGCCTCGCAACTGGGTGCTTATACGCCGCGTTGTCGTTTTGTCGAGCTTTTTATTAATAATGAATATTGGGGCGTGTATGTGTTAATGGAAAAAATAAAACGCGACAAAAATCGGGTTGATATTTCGAAACTAAAAGAAGAAGATATTAGTGGTGAAGATGTGACTGGCGGTTATATTATTAAAGTCGATAAAACTACCGGCAGTGGTGGCGATGGTTGGTATTCTGATTTTGAAAATGCAAACGGAGCAAAGACCTTTTATCAGTACGAGTATCCGAAACAGAAGGATATTGCACCCGAGCAAAAAGAGTACATTCAAAATTATGTGAACGACTTTGAAACAGCAGTTTATAACAATGAACATGATGATGAAAATGATTTTAGAAATTTTATGAATGAAGAGTCGTTTTTTGATTGTGTAATTATGAACGAGCTCTCGAAAAATGTTGATGGTTATCGGTTAAGCACCTATTTGTATAAAGATAAAAACGAAAAATTAACTGCCGGACCACTTTGGGATTACAATCTTTCTTTTGGTAATGCAAATTACTACGAAGGTTGGGAAACGTCTGGACTGTCTGTTCATGCTTATATTGATGATGATGACTGGCAAGTTCCATTTTGGTGGAAAAAATTGATGAATGACGATTACTTTACCATACCGTTTAAATGTAGATGGGAATTTTTGCGAGAGTATGAGTTGTCGGATGAAAGGGTTTTTGAGCTTGCTGATAGTTTAATTAGTCATATGGGAGATGCTGTTGGTCGTAATTTTGAGCGATGGCCAATACTTGGTGAATGGATTTGGCCAAACTATTTTGTTGGTAACGATTATAAAAGTGAAGTTGCCTGGATGTCGGATTGGACGAGGGAACGTTTAAGGCATCTGGATTATATTTTACCCGGTACTTGCGGGGAAGATCCTGGAATGCCACCGCCTGAGTTTTCTTTTGATATTTATCCAAACCCGTTTACTTCGAAGCTAAATATCCAAATTACATCAGATGTGAATTTATCGTATCAATTTCAGTTGTATAATATTAACGGACAACTGGTTGAGAGTATTAATTTCCATGTAATTGAGGGTGGAAATTCGTTTGCAATAAACACTACTGAATTGCGGGCAGGAATGTATATTTATAGGCTGAAAAAGGGGAATGCTGCTGTTGAAGTAGGAAAGGTTGTTAAATTGTAATTCAATTTTAGATGCCTTGTCTCTGAGTTCTGAATACTGCGACTGATCGCTGTCTACTTCTTCAACTGGTCTTTAAACACTTTCCTGAATTTATCCAATTTTGGTGTAATAATAAATTGGCAGTAACCTTGCGTTTTATTACGGTTGTAATAATCTAAATGGTAGTCGTCTGCCACATAAAATTTATCAAATTCAGTTACCTCGCTTACAATTTGTTTATCGTAAACTTTTTCTTCTTCAAAAAGTTGGATTACTTTTTCGGCTACAGCTTTTTGTTCTTCCGAGTGATAAAAAATTGCTGAACGGTACTGAGTTCCCACGTCGTTCCCCTGGCGGTTTAAAGAAGTTGGATCGTGTGTTATAAAAAACACCTCTAAAATTTGCGAATAGCTTACAATTTCGGGGTCGAATGTAATTTGCACCACTTCGGCATGCCCCGTTGTTTCAGCACAAACTTCTTTGTACGATGGATTTTTAACATGTCCACCACTGTAACCTGGCTTAACCTCTTTTATTCCCTTTAATTCAAGGTAAACGGCTTCGGTGCACCAAAAACATCCTCCTCCCAATGTGGCTTTCTCCAAATCTTTGCTCATAATCGTTGTTGAATAGATTAAAAATATCGATACTATTAGTGTCTTCATTTCTTTCTGAATTTAAATCGTCCTAACATCTTTTTTTCGAATTCCCAGGCAAACTTAAACTGCCCGAATACGAAGCCCACAACAAGTAACATTATATTGTAAGCAGGGAATATAATCAGGATGTAAAGTACAGTGCGTATCCATAAGTCCGTTTCGGGGGTTAGACCAAGCAAGTAAAAAACGCCTTTTCGTACATACAAAGTAGAACTACCGGTTACGGCAAAAACAATAAAAACGATTACCAGTTGGAAGTTACTCGTGATTCCCCATCTTTCCTTAAAACGATCAAACATATATTTAGAATTTTATCTAAACAACAAAAGAGTTGAAAGTATGTTTTGAGATTTTAAATTACGTGTGTTTGATAAATAATATAACCGTAAACGGCAAAGCGAGCAAAACGAAACAGCGCATATTTTAAGTAAGGTTTTGAGGGATAACCGGCCGAGCCGACCAGCATGCTAATAGCAGCCCATGGGAGAGGGGTTAACGCAGCAATTATTATTAGAAACAGACCATATTTTTTTAGCAAAGGGAATAATCCTTTTAGAAATTTAGTACGAAAAAGACGGAATGTGGGGCGTTTGTGAATGGCGTGTCCAATTAAAAAAGTAAGGTAGCCCATTAGGTATGAAACACCCGCAAAAAATGCAAGATTTAGGAAATAATGGGGAATAGTATCTTTGTTAATCGCCCATATCATAAACAACTCGGGAGGGAAAATACCAAAGAAGAATTCAGACAAACAATAGACCAAATAAACCAACAAAGGCCTTGCATAAATTTGTTCGACCCAGGCATCGGGCGCACGCGAGAGAACAACTTCTTTTAGCAGCAAGTACACGCCAAGCATTACTAACAGCGAGGCCAAGCCTTTTAGGCTGTTTGTAATCAGAAATTTCATGCGTGAGCTAAGCCTCATTTTGAACTGGTGGTTTTAGATTGAAAGTATAAAAATAATTAGTTACGAAGGTTTTTGTGTCTTAATTTACGCGAACAGGTTTTAATTCTTCGAAGAATATATCGTTGTTGGGTACGTCAAAATCAAGCCCTGTAATTTCGAGGTTATTGGTCATGTTAAACTTAACGGTTCCGAAGCTAAACCATGCATGTGTTTTGTCCCAGTTTAGTTTCCAAACATCGTAGTGCCAATGTTCGAGTGTTGCCGAAAGGTCGTTAGTATGTTCAAAATAAATGCGAAGTTTATTGTCTTCCTGTTTTACGTCAATCTCTCCATAAATTGCTGAATTATATTTGCCGGCATATTTTTCGTACGGCAAGGAAGGAATGGTGTTCATTACCCGCTTTTCTTTTCTCGTAGAAATTCTAGTATCTGAATTTTTGCGTTTTTTTCCGGCTTCCAACATTTCTGCCGACCAATCTTTTTCTTCTTCACCTAAAAAAGCATTAAGTGCGTAATAGGTAATTGCCGAAGTTGGAGCATTCATGCCATTGGTTAAAACCACAACACCCAGCTTTTCATCGGGTATCATATTCACCGACGAAATCATTCCATCGTAACCTCCGCCATGGCTTACCCTTAAACAGCCATAATAATCAGCAAGTCCCCATCCAAGTCCATAGCCTCTAAAATGGTTGTTAAAATCATTTTCTTTGGTATGGTTAACGGTAAAGCTGTTGTGCATTTTCCACAACATATTTCTCGAAGATGCAGTAATCAGTGTATCGCTATTTACAATGCCATTATTCATATTGCAAATCATCCATTTACCAATATCGTTTACCGATGAAATGATACCGCCCAAGGCAGCCACTTCTTCCCAATCAACATAAGGAATCGGAATATTATTTTTATTTTCGAAAGCGTGTGGAGTGGCGAAATTTCGTTTTCCTTCGAGTTCATTCAAAGCATAAACCGTACGATCCATTCCAAGTGGATCTAGAATGCGTTTCTGTACATTCTCTCCCCAAGTTAAATCGGTAACCGTTTTTATTAATTCTCCTGCAGTAATGTACATCAGGTTGGAGTAGCCAAAACCATCGCGAAAGTCAAATTTGGGTTCCAGGTATTTTATCCTTCGAATAATTTCTTTGGAGCTTAAATTGGACTTATACCATATAATGTCGCCACTAAATGTTCCAAGCCCAACACGATGACACAACAAGTCTTTTATGGTTGTTTGGCTACTGACAAATGGATTGTAGAGTTCAAAATAAGGTAGATACTCCTGCACCTTGTCGTCCCAATCTAATTTGCCTTCTTCAACCAATTGGGCAATTATAAACGAAGTAAAAGCCTTGGTGTTAGAAGCAATCGCGTATAAAGTATTGCCATCGGGTTTTCCGGCTTTGCCAACTTCCATTAAACCGTAACCTTTGCTAAAAACAATTTCACCATCTTTTACAATACCAACACTCATACCCGGAATTCCCCAGTTTTTGGCAGTTTGTTCAAAATATTGGTCTAGCTTTTCAAGATCAAGTTCTTGAGCAAAAACGAAAGTAGAGAAAAACAGTAAAGCCAAAGAGAGTAAATGTTTCATGATATTCGTTTTTGTACGGAGTCTAAAAGTAATGGAATTTTTCAGAAACGAATGAGAATCTTAAATGTATAAATTGATACATTTTCAACGAAATGAAACATTGTTAATGTCCCAACAAAACAATTGTTTCAAGCCATTGTTCTTTATAGTAAATTTGGTCGGAAACCTTTAGTTAACGTACCTTCTAAATAAGGTGCATTAAGGAAATGGTGTGGATTGAACTTTTACTTTTGCCGACTGTTTTTATGTTTTTAAAATATAATATGAATAAAATTGGAATAGTCTTAATCGGATTTTTGCTTTTAATTGGTGCAAATGTTTTTGCGCAAAATGGAAGTATATCTGGAGTGGTTACCGACCAGAGTTCGGGAGAAAGAGTACCATTTGCCTCAGTATCCGTTTTTAGTACCGATTCGGAAATCCCGGTAGGAGGTTCGGTATCAAGTGATAAAGGCAAATTTAAAATTGAAAAATTAGATTTTGGTGAGTATAAAGTTGTGGTTTCCTTTATTGGTTTTACTGCTACTACGATAAATTCAGTTTCTATAACGGAACAAAAACCACATATTAATTTGGGTGATATTTCCATTGCTCCATCATCGGTTGAGCTGGAAGGTGTTGAGGTGAAGGGAATGGCAAGTTCTACTTCGAAAAAAATAGACAGACAAACTTACCGCGCCAGCGACTTTGAAACAGCCAGCGGCGGAACTGCAGTTGACGTTTTAAATAAACTGCCTGCTGTGTCGGTTAGCCCTGATGGAACGGTTTCCTTACGTGGAACCAGCGATTTTATGGTTTACCTGAACGGAAAACCAACTCAAATGGAGGCCTCGGTTTTATTGAACCAAATTGCAGCTAGTAATATTGAGAACGTTGAAGTGATTACAGTTCCAACGGCACGTTATGATGCACAAGGGAAAGGTGGTATAATTAATATTACCACTAAAAAAGAAGGAGCCGATGGTTTGTCGATTTCGGCAAATGGTTTGTTGGGTGGTGCACCATGGGGAAATAAAACTGATAAATACAGTGGCTACGACTTAACCGACAACCGTTATGGTGGAGGATTAAATTTAGTGTACCGTAAAGAGGATTTAGCACTTTATGGTGGTGCCAATTACAATTACAAAAATGTAAATGGTTTACGGGTCGGCGATGCACGTTTATTGCAAAGTAATGATTCGTATTACCACATGGTTGCCGATGGTGAGCGTCCCGAATGGTACGAAAATTACTCAACTAACTTTGGAGTTGATTATAACTTAACGAAAATGAGTAACATCTCGGCATCGTATTACTATGGGAACCGTACTGAAGGTCGTTCGGCTTTTTATGTGTACAATAACTTCTATGGCGATATCGATAAAAAACCAATTGAAGGAATTGACCCGGAGAACCATTGGATTTATAATCCGAATACCGATAACCGTTACGGAAAATTCCACACGGCAAATGTCGATTTAACCCAGAAATTTGAGAATAAGTCTCAGGTAAAAGTATCGTTATTGTACGAACATTCGGAATTAAGCCGCATTTTGGATAACGAAAATTATGATTTTGATAAACCATCGGATACGGTAGGCGATAAGCTACTTCATTTTAATCAAACCGATAATACTCCACTCGATGGTTTTAGAACATCGGTTGAATTTCAAAAGGAGTACGACAACGAGAGTAAATTAGGTATTGGTTTTCAGCCGCAGTTTGTTAGCCAGAAAGGTGCATATAATTACGATACATTGGATGTAAATACCGGAGAATGGGGAACCAACGATAAGTTTAATAACGACATTGAATTATCGCGGGCCATTTATGCGGGTTATATAGATTACTCGGGAACTTTTGGCGATTTAAGTGTTATTGCCGGTTTGCGTTTGGAATACACCGACCAGCTACTTGAAATTGGAAATCCTGAATTTGAGGATATTTTCGAACGCCCATCGCAATCGGAGTATAAAGTTCAACAGCTCGATTGGTTTCCAACCTTACATTTACAATATGGTTTGAATGAAAAGAATGTTTTGACATTTGCTGCCAGCCGAAGAATCAACCGTCCGCCAACCAAAAATATGGCACCCTTTTTATACCGTCGTCACTACGAAGTGTACCTGGTGGGCGACCCTGAGTTAGAGCCTGAATACTTAAGCAACGTCGAACTTTCGTTGGATAAAAAAATGGGCGATCAGAGTTTTACCTTAACCGGTTTTTACCGCGGAACTGACAATGCTATTTTCCGTGTAAACACGGTTTACGAAGAAGAAAATGTATTGATTCGTAGTTACACAAACTCGGGAAATGTAAAAGCTTTGGGAGCTGAACTAAATGCCAATTTAACAGCCGGTAAATTTGCAAAATTCTTTGTTGGTGGTTCGCTGTATAGTTTTAATGCACAAGGCGAGGTGTTTGGTTACAAAGAAGATAATTCGAGTACCAACTGGAGTTTAAAAGGAAACATGAATTTGTTTTTAACACAGCAATTGAAGTATACACTCGATTTTGATGTGAAATCGGCAACGGTTACTACACAAGGCGAAAACTATAATTATTACATGAGTAATATGGCGTTAAATTATACGCCGAAAAAACTTACGGGTTGGGACTTCTCGGTAAAAGTATTGGATTGGTTAGGTTCTAACCAAACGGGCTTAAATACGCGTGCATACAATGCCGACGGGCAACAAATATTTTACCAGGAAGTGGAATACGACCGCTACGGACCAATTGTTGAGTTGGGTGTAACGTACTCGCTTAACTTAAACGGAAAATCGAAAAAGAAAGCCGATAGTTTATTTGGTAAAGAGCAGTTTTAAAAACAGCTAAAAAGTTACGTATTAGATTACGTGGATAAAAAATATCCAATTTTCAATTCTAAATGAATTGAAAATTGGATATTTTTTATTGGTAACGGCCCCTGCTGGTGCACGATTTTATCGCGTTTCAATTAGGCTTACTGTATTAACTATTCCATCACACGATAAAATCGTGCGATAGCAAGGTTGAAATTAATCTTCAATAATTTTATCCATCAACTTTACACAAGCTTTTTGAGCTTTAATGATGTCTTTATATATATTTATATCTTGTTTTGATTTATCAGAAGTATTAAAGGCATTTACCGCTTTAATGAAATACTTCTTGGCATTTGGATTTCGGCTAACCAAAGTGCTTGCATCAGCGACAGTAAAAAAATCTATATAATCAGGATTTTCCTTTTGCTCTATCAGCTCAATAATTTTTAATAAACTCTCTTCAGCTTTAACCCTATGTTTTTCAGCAAAATTTAAAGGTAAATGATAATCTGTAAAAAGCAAAAGATGGGTGGTAGCCTTACTTTTAAGGTAAATTGTG
>JAUVDE010000015.1 GCA_030595485.1 Draconibacterium sp. | reverse complement strand
TGTACACCTGCATCCAATAATTCTTGAAAATTTGTAATTGGCATCTTTTTACTTTTTATTATGCTCTAAAAGCAACCATTGAGTAGTCCCCTAAAATTGGGAATCTCAACCGTTTTAGATCCATATAAATGATGAATAATTTTAACGTTTTGAGAATTGGAAACGTTTTCTTGCTTTTGGTTGCCCAGGCTTTTTACGTTCCACTTCACGCGGATCTCTTGTTACGAATCCGGCAGCTTTTAACTGAGGTCTTGATTCAATATCGATTACCATTAATGCACGAGTGATAGCCAAACGTAAAGCTTCTGCTTGTCCTTTTGGGCCACCGCCGTTTAGATTAACTTTAATATCGTATTTTTCTGGAACCTCAAGTAGGTTCAATGGCTGCAATACAATGTACTGCAACGTTTCTGCAGGGAAATATTCTTTTACATCCCTTTTATTAATGGTAATGTTACCTTTTCCTTCGCTTACGTAAATACGAGCAACAGCTGATTTTCTACGTCCGATTGTGTTTATTACTTCCATTATTTAATCGTATTTAAATCAACAACTTTAGGTTTTTGAGCCTCATATTTGTGCTCAGCCCCCACTACTACATGCAAATGTCTGTATAGTTCGCTTCCTAATTTAGTTTTAGGTAGCATTCCTTTTACAGCTTTTTCCACCAAACGCTCAGGATATTTAGCTAAAATATCTAGTGGAGTCATTTTACGCTGTCCTCCTGGATAACCAGTGTGACGTATGTAAATTTTGTCGGTCATTTTTTTACCTGACATGACTACTTTTTCAGCATTAATAACAATTACGCTATCGCCACAATCAACGTGTGGTGTATAATTTGGCTTGTATTTACCTCTCAACATTTTAGCAACTATACTTGCCAAACGTCCCAATACCATGTCTTCAGCATCAACAACTATCCATCCTTTTGAAACGGTAGCTTTGTTGGCCGAAACTGTTTTATAACTAAGTGTGTCCACTCTTTTAATTTTTTATTTGTATTACAAATTAGATTTTACATTTCGCGGTTTTTCTGTCTCAACGGAATTTTTCAACAAATCGCCTTACTCAAAGAAAATCAACTATTTACACTCCTTATTTCTAAGGATAATAATCGGGACTGCAAAAGTATTTTCTTTTTTCGTATTTCCAAAGAAATAACAGTCAAATCTTCAATAAGTTAAATGCATTTAAACTCGATTTCCCGTGGAAACGCACAAATATTACTTAAGCAATTATATATGTGCCACTTACAGCCATCCGGAACAAATCCACAACTGATTCGCTTTGTTAACAGAATATTGTCTATAAGAACAATAACAAAACGCACTTGAGGGTTTAAAAATAAATACATTTGTTAGTGTTCAATAAGAACTTGTAATGAAACATTCAAAATCAAAAAAGCGATTTCTGAATTCGTGGATAAGCTCATTAATTAGCATTTCGTTGGTTCTAATTTTATTAGGCATGCTAAGTTTGGTGCTGATTAATGCACGTCAGCTTTCGGAATATGTACGCGAAAAAATTGGTTTTACACTGGTTTTAAAAGACAACTTAAAAGAAGTTGAAATTGTACGGCTCCAAAAGACATTAAACGCCAGCGACTATGTAAAATCAACTCGTTATATCGACAAAGAAACTGCAGCCAAAGAATTAGCTCAAGATTTAGGAGAAGATTTTACTGGCTTTCTAGGCTATAATCCATTATTTGCTTCGCTTGATGTAAAACTATATGCCCACTACACCACAATTGATAGTTTAAAAGTACTTGAACAAAACTTTCTAGAATACTCGCAAGTTGCAGAGGTATTCTACCAGAAAGACCTGGTAACCGTCATAAATCAAAATGTAAAAAGAATCAGCCTCATGCTGTTAGTGATTAGTGCCTTGCTTACTTTTATCTTTTTCGGACTAATCAATAATACCATCAGAGTATTAATATACGCTCAGCGTTTTACAATTAATACCATGCAAATGGTAGGGGCAAGCAAAAACTTTATTCGTAAACCGTTTTTACAACGAAGCATTTTTATTGGAGTTTATGGCGCACTTATCGCAAACATTATATTGGTGGCAGGTATATACACCTATAAAAAAGAATTGCACGGTTTAATTGATAACAACGATTTAACAACGACCTTACTAGTTGTAGCAATTGTATTTGTGTTGGGTTTTCTAATCTCTTTTATGTCCACATGGTTTGCTATAAACAAATTCCTTCGCCTTAAATTTGACGAATTGTTTTATTGATTATCTTTACCGCACTTATTTTCACAACAATGGCTAAAAAAGTAAAAGAAGCAAAAGGAATGAAAGAAAACGCAGGGTTTGCCCTTGGTAAAGAAAATTACAAATTAATGGCAATTGGATTTGCAGTTATAGTACTTGGATTTATTCTATTATCTGGTGGTGGCAGCGACGACCCGAATGTTTTTAGCGAAGATATTTTTAGCTTTCGACGTTTGACAATTGCGCCAATTGTTCTTCTAATTGGTTTTTCTTTCGAGATTTATGCCATTATGAAAAAACCGAAAGAAGATTAACAACCCATTTTTTCATGAACGCACTCCAGGCACTCTTACTAGGGATTATTCAAGGTCTTACTGAATTTCTCCCTGTTAGTTCTAGTGGTCATCTTGAAATTGGCCATGCATTATTAAACATTAAGGAAGAAAATAACCTTCTTTTTGTCCTCGATGTTCATGTGGCAACGGTACTTAGTACAATTGTGGTTTTTCGTAAAGACATTGGCACGCTCTGTCGCGATCTTTTCAAATTCGAAAAAAACGAATCGACAATATACGTAGCTAAACTTTTGTTTTCATCTATTCCAATTGTAATCGTTGGATTATTATTCAAAGAAGAAATTGAGTCATTTTTTACAGGCAATTTATTTTTCGTTGGTTGCATGCTACTATTAACAGCTTGTCTTTTAACACTCACAACTTTTGTTAAAGGCTCTGGAAAAGAAATTACTTTCCCCAAAGCATTTCTCATAGGTATAGCACAAACCTGCGCAGTCCTTCCAGGAATTTCGAGGAGTGGAGCAACCATTGCAACCGGCCTTTTATTAAAAGCTAAAAAAGAGGATATTGCACGCTTCTCATTTTTAATGGTACTTATTCCAATTCTAGGAGCAGCAGTTATCGACATTTATCATGGCGAGTTTAATTCAGCTCAGGTTGATAGTATTCCCTTAATAGTAGGTTTTTTCGGTGCATTCATTTCAGGGCTATTGGCCTGCTCGTTGATGATTAAAATTGTAAAGCGCGGAAAACTAATTTATTTCGCCATTTATTGCGCTCTTATTGGGCTAATTGCTATCTTTGCAGCCTGATTCTTGATTCTCAGCACAACCAGCTGAATTATAGCAATTTACACATGCCCGATTTCAAAAATACATATGACTTCCTGGGAGGGGAGATTTTACTTTTCGACAAAGAACTGAAGTGGACTTCTTTCGATGTTGTTAACAAGGTGCGCTATTTCCTCTGCAAAACAATGGGAATAAAAAAGATGAAAGTTGGGCATGCCGGAACACTCGACCCTCTTGCTACCGGACTAGTAATTCTTTGCACAGGAAAATCAACAAAGAAAATAGAAGAACTGCAACTGGGTGAGAAAGAATATGTTGCCACCTTCAAGCTTGGAGCAACAACACCTTCTTTCGACCTGGAGACTGAAGAAGATAGCACCAGTGATTATTCGCATGTAAGCCGAGAAATGCTTGATGCCGCTATCCTGAAGTTTATCGGGGAAATAGATCAGGTACCCCCCATATTTTCAGCCGTAAAAGTAAATGGCAAACGCGCATTTAATTATGCAAGAAATGGTGAAGAAGTAAAACTTAGAGCCAAAAGAATTGTTATAAGAAAGGTTGAGGTAGAAGATTTTAATCTGCCAGAAGTAAAATTAAGAATCACCTGTGGCAAAGGCACATACATTAGAGCTCTTGCACGAGATATTGGAGAAGAATTAAAATGTGGAGCTTATTTAATTGCATTAAAAAGAACAAGAATTGGTAATTACAATATAGAAGATGCATTTAAAGTGGATTTTTTCAAGGAAAATTTAAATTTAAATGAAACAAATTAAGAATTCGCGCGTAAAACGTGGTTCTGAACAAAAATATCGACAATCTGTATTACTTTTGTCAATTACTTAGAATAGAAATACTTAAAAATACATAGCATATGAAGTTATCAAGGTTCAAGTACGAACTAGACCCGGAAAGAATTGCTTTACACCCGGCTGATCATCGCGATGAGTCGAAATTAATGGTATTAAATAGAGCAACCCAGACTGTAGAACACAAGTTGTTTAAAGACGTACTTGACTATTTTGATGATAAAGATGTGATGGTATTTAACGATACCAAAGTTTTTCCTGCTCGTCTTTATGGAAATAAAGAAAAGACAGGTGCCGAAATTGAAGTTTTCTTGCTTCGCGAATTAAACCGCGAACAACGGTTATGGGATGTTTTGGTTGACCCAGCACGTAAAATACGTATTGGAAACAAACTTTATTTTGGCGACGACGATTTGTTAGTAGCTGAAGTAATCGATAATACAACTTCGCGTGGACGTACTTTGCGTTTCTTGTTCGACGGACCATATGATGAATTCAAGAAAACACTTTACGGTTTAGGCGAAACTCCGCTTCCTAAAGAACAGATTAATCGCCCAGTTCAACCAGAAGACAGAGATCGCTACCAAACAATTTTTGCTAAAAACGAAGGAGCAGTTGCTGCCCCAACCGCAGGATTGCATTTTAGCCGAGAATTGATGAAACGTTTAGAAATTAAAGGCGTTGACTTTTCGTACGTCACTTTGCATGTTGGCTTAGGTAACTTCCGTAGTGTTGATGTAGAAGATCTTACCAAACACAAAATGGACTCGGAGCAGATTTGGATAAAGAACGAAACTTGTGAGATGGTGAACGCTGCCAAACAAGGAAAACGAAATGTATGCGCGGTAGGAACAACTGTTATGCGTACTTTAGAAAGTTCAGTTTCAACACAAGGTTACTTAAAACCATTCGAAGGATGGACCAACAAATTTCTCTTTCCTCCTCATGAATTTAATGTGGCAAACTCGATGATTACAAACTTTCACCTACCATACTCTACTTTATTAATGATGGTAGCTGCTTTTGGAGGATTCGACTTTGTAATGGAATCATACCAAACTGCCATTAAGGAAGGTTATCGCTTTGGCACTTATGGCGATGCCATGCTGATTATATAAAAGCTTAAAACATATATATGAGAAAGCCGCAACAGATAATATCTATTGCGGCTTTCTCTTTTCATAAAACACTACTCCAGTATATAGTTGTATATTTCTTCGTCAGAACTTCCAACAACTAAATTGAGTTGAGCTTTGGTAAGTTTTCCAATGCTAAACTCGCTATTACCATCAAGTGGAAATCCATCATGTAATTTCCCGGTTGAATCAAAAAGATAGATTTGATCCTCATCGGCATCAGTCACACCAATTTTCTTCTGTTTGTATGAAAATGAATACACGTTTGCACCATGCACTAGTCTATTATCAAATTTCTTTTCAAATAGTTTCTTGCCATTTTCATCCATAACTTTCAACTCATTTCCATCAACAAACACAAAGTCAGGAACTCGATTGCCATTGATATCAGCAACCGTGAAAAAGTGATTTTCGCTAAACTTATCCGTTTTCTTTTCAGCAAATTTACCATTGAAATATAAATAATACACTTTACCTGTTTTATCAGTAGCAACAATTTTAGGTGTGCCGTTTGTATTTAACACCAACGGATTTTTTGAGTTCTCAAACTTCGCAGCGCAATTCACACGCGTCTGCCCCTGACGATTCTGAATGTACACCTTCGACTTATCCTTAAATACAATATAATCTTTGTTATTTACCCTTAAATGCTGAACAGGTGTTGTTACTGAACTAGTTGTTTGTCCAAATTTCCAACCTGTAATTATTTTCCCTTCATGATCGTAGGCATAAACCTTTTTATTTTCACAGGCCACAAAGTAGCGGTACTTTCTACTGTTATCGTAATCGAATACACTTACCCCATTTGTAGCCGGCGATTTAAAAACAACAGGAAACTTGGCCACCATCTTTCCATTTCTGTCGATCAAATAAAGTTTTTCTTTTGTATTGAAGAGATATTGCAGCCTTCCATTTCGGAAATAATCTACTTGATGAATTTTGCTCAGTATTTCACCTTTTACAGGAGCGCTCCACACAACTTTACCATCGCCTCCAATTAGGTGCAGTTTGTTCTTTTCATCTTGCACAATAATTTCCCTAACTGCTTTATTCTTATGGTTAATTACAATTTGAGGCTTCATCCGTACCTGAGATCCAATATCGATTTGCCACGATGCCCGTGCATCCACTTTAGGTTTGGCGTTATAAACCAAATTAATTGAATTGAAGTAAATATTCTTCTCGCAAACTACTTGCCACCCAATAGCATCAAACTTTCTGAAAATTTCCTCGTTGGTAACAAAAGCTTTACTAAATTTTTTATTGAAAATGGCTGTATTCAACGCATAAATTCGATTCACATTCAAATAAGCATTAATGTTAGTCCGACTTTCACTTACCTGTTTAAATTCGGCATAGGCCTTACTTTTATACAATGTCGATTCATTAATCATATCGCCCAGGTACTTTTGTAAAGTTTCTGACGAACTACCAAAAACTAAATTATCATCGTAAAAGATAGCGTAATTTGCTTTCGCAAAACTGAATGCCTGTCCAAGCCAAATTCCGGGTAACGAAGGAAATGGGAATTTATAAATTCGATAATTAATTCCGTCGGCAGCCTTAAAGCTTGAATGCAAAGTATTAAATTCTACCTTTTTGCTTTTCGCGTAATTTTGTATCAGACTTTCAAAAAGAGCCTCAGTATCGGTTCTGGTATCGTTGTTTATAATAAACAGGGTCGATTTCTTATCGGTTTGCGATGGCACCGATGTAATGGCAGCTACTACCTCATTTTTCACCAGGCTCCGCAGTGTATTCCTACTGTCAACCCGAAACTGTTTTTCCATTTTTTTGATGTGGCTTTCGCGCTCGAAATAGTAAGGTGACAACTCGAAGTACTTTTCCAGTTTCTTAAAAAAGAACTCTCTTTCAGAAAATGTAAAGCCAATAAAAAACGATGTGTTTTTTGGAAGGACTCTATCCGCACGGCAACTAACGGGGGTTTGACCTTCAAAAACCGACAAAAAATGATTCAATGAATCATCGGCAGCAGTAATACCATTCAGCGAAATTTTAGTGTCGTCAATAGTCATATCCAGTTCACTCCAACTTGCGTAATTCTGAATTCCTTGTATGGCACGTTTCAGGTTGGTTTTTATCGTTTCGCCAAACTCATTCACCTCCGATTTGGTGGTACTGTTTAGAAAGTTCGCCCACAAATCAGGAAATTTATTGTGATTAATATACCACGCAAGATCGGATTGTGCGGTTACCGTTTTATTTACCTTGGTAAAATATTTCACATCGGTAATATTTCGCGAAGTAAGTTGACGAACACTTTTTTCAACTAAAATCGCTTCTGTACTGAGAATGATAAGACCATCGACAGCACAATAATGTAAAATATTTTTCCCTTTAGCATCGGTAATGTCAACAATTTTAGAGCCATCGTATTTTCGGCTTTTGAATGAGGCTGCAGGGACATTCAACAATTTCTCTAATAACTTATCTAATCCTTCTAACTCTTCTGAAGTTCGGAGTTCAGATATAAACACAGGTTTTAGCACATTCTCCCCAATAAAATCGAGTGCCAGAATTAGTGGTTTTTTACCAAGCCCATTCTGGATCTCAGCATTATTTTTAATGGCTAAATCCGTCTCATTTATTTTCCCCAGTAGCCAGGCAAAATCCTCAACTCCTTTTAATTCATTCAGAACCGGATTATTTCTTGATATTGCTTTTAACGAACTACATTCAACAAATATAGGCGCACTCATAGGTACTGCCTTAAACATCGATGTTTTTTTTGAAAACACCACATCGTCTTTGGTGAAATAGATGAATCCGGCTACTACCGCAAGTAGTACAACAAGAACAATTATGAGGTTACGCTTCATGTGCTAAAAATTAGATGATTACTGTTGTTGCCTGTCCAGTTTCACAAAAGACAGGCTCACTCTTACACATATTGTTTCAAAAGTAATAATTACTAAACGCTTAAAATGCGTTTTTCTTTTATATAATGAAACATTGATTGTTAATAATGTAGAGGCATAAAAAAAGGCCAGATAAATCTGACCTCTTCATTATATTTTGAATGGACTGTTACAATGTTTTAGCCACCTCAACTTCGTGGTAAGCTTCAACCTGGTCGCCAACTTTAATATCGTTAAACTTATCGATATTAAGTCCACACTCATAACCATTCTTCACTTCTTTAACGTCGTCTTTAAAACGTTTTAGTGAACCAAGTTTCCCTGAGTAGACCACAATACCATCACGAATTAGGCGAATTTTAGACTTACGGTCAATTTTACCACTGCGAACAATACAACCAGCGATATTTCCAACCTTAGTAATATTAAATACTTCCATGACTTCAACAGTACCCAAAATTTCTTCCTTAATTTCAGGCGACAACATACCTTCCATTGCTGCCTTAATTTCGTTTATGGCATCGTAAATAATCGAGTACATTCGAACATCAATTTGTTCTTTCTCTGCTAGTTTACGGGCATTTAACGACGGACGAACCTGGAATCCAATAACAATCGCTTCAGAAGCGGCTGCCAAAAGAATATCCGATTCAGAAATCTGACCAACTGCTTTGTGTTTAATATTCACCTGAATTTCTTCGGTGGAAAGCTTAATTAATGAATCAGAAAGTGCTTCGATAGAACCATCAACGTCACCTTTTACAATCAAGTTCAACTCCTGGAAGTTTCCAATTGCAATACGTCTACCAATTTCGTCAAGTGTAATATGTTTCTGTGTACGAAGTCCTTGTTCACGAGCAAGTTGTTCACGTTTATTCGAAATATTACGTGCTTCGCGTTCGTTCTCCATTACATTAAACTTATCACCCGCTTGTGGCGCACCATTTAATCCAAGAATAATTGCGGGTTCTGCCGGACCAACATTTTCAATACGCTGGTTACGTTCGTTAAACATGGCTTTTACGTGACCATAGAATTGACCAGAAATTACAATGTCACCAACTTTTAATGTTCCCGATTGAACTAACAATGTTGAAACATATCCACGTCCTTTATCTAATTCAGACTCGATAATAGTACCCTGAGCATTTTTATTGGCATTTGCTTTAAGCTCTAACATTTCAGCTTCCAACACTACTTTTTCCAAAAGTTCCTCAATTCCAATTCCGTTTTTGGCTGAAATATCGTGCGACTGGTATTTACCACCCCATGCTTCCACAAGGTAATTCATGTTTGCCAGTTGCTCTTTAATTTTCTCAGGATTTGCTCCCGGTTTATCTATTTTATTAATTGCAAAAACAATTGGAACACCCGCCGCAGCAGCGTGATTAATTGCCTCAACAGTTTGTGGCATTACATCATCATCCGCAGCAACTATAATAATTGCAATATCGGTAACCTGCGCACCACGAGCACGCATCGCAGTAAATGCTTCGTGACCTGGTGTATCGAGGAAAGTAATATCTCTGCCATCTTCTAATGTTACATGGTAAGCTCCAATATGCTGTGTAATACCACCGGCCTCACCGGCAATTACGTTTGTACTACGAATATGGTCAAGCAACGAAGTTTTACCGTGGTCGACGTGACCCATAACCGTAACAATTGGTGGACGAGTTTTTAAATCCTCTTCCTTATCTTCTACCTCTTCAATGGCTTCCTGAATTTCAACACTTACAAATTCAACTTTAAAACCAAATTCTTCGGCAACAACCGATAATGTTTCAGCATCTAAACGCTGGTTAATCGACACGAATAAACCTAAGCTCATACACGACGAAATAACCTGTGTAACACTAACGTCCATCATGGTAGCAAATTCGGCAACCGAAACAAACTCGGTTACTTTAAGAATTCCTTGCTCCTTAATTTGCTGCTCCGCGTCGGCTTGCATTTTTTCGCTAACCGCAGCACGTTTATCACGACGGTGTTTTGCACCTTTATTTTTTCCTTTTGTGGTTAAACGTGCAAGTGTATCTTTAATCTGCTTTTGTACATCTTCCTCGTTAACCTCTTTTCTAAGTGGTCGGCGTTTTTTTCCTCCAGGTACTTGTTTGTTAACCTGAAATTTACTTTTTGGTCTATCGCCTGGCTTCGCCGGTTGTTGCGTTTGTCTGTCAACACTAACTTTACCGTCTTTCGGAATTCGTTTCCTACGTTTTTTACGCGATGAAGCTTGCTCTCCGGCACCACCTTCTTTTTTCGCAGGTAAATCAATTTTACCCAATACAGTTGGCCCGCTCAGTTTTCCGGCTCGTGCCTTTATAACATCACTTCCTTTCTCGTTCGACTTGCCATCTCCACCTTTTTGAACGTTAACTTTCTGACGAAGTCTTTCTTTACGTTCTTTATCCTTCTCCTCTTTCGACTTTTTGGCCGGACGAGTTTTCTGATTTATATTTTTAAGGTCGATTTTTCCAACAACCTTTACTTCGTCTACTTTTGGTATTGATGTTTCATGCATCTGTTCCTTCGCAACCTCAGCTTTTGGAACTTCCTTTACAATTGGAGCTTCCTTTCCTTCTTTTTTAGGCTCCGACTTCGATGCAGCTTTTTTCTCCTTTTTCGGAGCTTTTACCTTCTCTTCAACCTTAGCAGGCTCAGCCTTTGCTTCAACAACAGGTTCTGGTTTCTTCTCAACAACCGGAGCTTCTACTACCGGCTTTTCTTCAACTACGGGTTCCGGTTTCTTTTCAGCTACAAGTTCCGGCTTCTTTTCAACAGGTTTTTTAGCTTTTCTCTGAGGTTTCTTAAACTGATCGAGATCAATTTTGTCTACAACATTAACCTTAACTTCAGGTTTTGGTGTAACTTCCACAACAGGCGCTTCTATCTTAACTTCAGCAACAGGCGGCTTTTCAGCTACCTCTTCTACTTTTTCAGCCTCTTCAGGCTCCATAGAAATCACCTCTTTTTTCGGGCGCTGACTTTTCAAACTCATTTTTTCCGATTCCTTCTTGATAGAAATATCAATCTTATATTCTTTCTCAAGAAGTTGCACGGCTTCTGCGGTAACTTTAGTATTCGGATTCGATTCTACTTCAAAACCCTTTTTATGCAAAAACTCAACAATGGTATGTGTACCAACGTTGAACTCTCTTGCAAGTTTACTAAGCCTTATTGTTTTGCCTGCTACCATATAAATTCTTTTTCTTTACTTTCTTTTTAATGCCCGAATAACAACCCCTATTTTCAAAAAATCAGGTTTTATTCAAATTCTGAACCCAGTACTTTAAAAACGTCATCAATGGTTTCTTCTTCCAAATCAGTACGTTTTGCAAGTTCTTTTTTCGGAATATTTAATACGTTTTTAGCCGTATCGCAACCAATTCCTTTAAGTGCATCAATTACCCAGCTTTCAATTTCATCAGCAAATTCATCCAGATTCACATCCTCGTCATCTTCTTCCATTTCGCGGTATACGTCAATTTCGTATCCCGTTAACTGGCTAGCCAAACGAATATTCAAACCACCTTTACCAATCGCCAACGAAACCTCTTCCGGTTTCAAATAAACCTCTGCTTTTTTCCCTTCCTCGCGAATTTTGATAGAATTGATTTTTGCAGGATTTAAAGCCCTTTTAATAAATAGCTGAAGGTTTGACGAGTAATTAATTACGTCAATATTTTCGTTTCTCAACTCACGAACAATTCCGTGAATACGAGAACCTTTCATTCCAACACATGCCCCAACAGGGTCAATTCTTTCGTCGTAAGATTCAACGGCAACTTTTGCTCGTTCTCCCGGAACACGAACAATATTTTTAATCGTAATTAAACCATCAAAAATCTCCGGAATTTCAAGTTCGAACAAACGCTCTAAGAATTTTGGCGCTGTACGCGACAAGATAATTAGTGGATTGTTGTTACGCAATTCTACTTTATAAACTATAGCGCGTACGTTATCTCCTTTTCTAAAATAATCCGATGGAATTTGTTCTGATTTTGGAAGAATTAATTCGTTTCCTTCATCGTCAAGGATAAGAATTTCTTTTTTCCATACCTGATAAACTTCTCCGGTAACAATGTCTCCAATTTTGGTTTTGTACTTGCCATAAATATAGTCTTTCTCCAATTCCAAAATTTTACTGGCAAGGTTCTGACGCAGATTCAAAATCGCACGACGTCCAAAATCAACCAGTTTTACTTCATCGGTAACATCTTCGCCAACTTCGAAGTCTTCATCAATTTTCAGAGCCTCAGTTAACGTTATTTCCATATTTGGATCTTCCAATGCGTCATCTGCCACAATAGTACGGTTTCTCCAAATTTCGAAATCACCTTTATCAATATTAATAATAATATCGAAGTTGTCATCCGATTCGTATTGACGAACAAGTACACTACGGAAGGCTTCTTCCAGTACACTCATCATTGTTACCCTGTCAATGTTCTTTAGCTCCTTAAACTCGGCAAAAGTATCTATCAGGTTAATATTTTCCATCGCTAAAAACTTTATTTAAATGAAATAACCGCTTTCGCACTTTTTATTTCGTCGTATTTCAAATTATATTCTTTTACAATCAGTTGCTTCTTTTTATGACCTTCAACTTTTTCACGTTTAGAAGTTTCTAAAATAATTCCCTCTTCGTCGGAAGCTTTTAATAAACCTTCCAGTTGCTGTTCATCATTGGTAAGCACCTCAATATCTTTACCGGTATATTTTTCATATTGTTGTTTCACCTTAAAACCTTTGGTTAATCCCGGCGACGAAACCTGTAAAGAAAAATCTTCCTCTTCACGATCCAAATTATGTTCCACATTTCTACTTACGCTAATACACTCCTTAATTGTCATTCCACTCATACTATCAACGTACACCATTATCTCGTTATTCGAGCTAATACGAACATCAACAATAAACATCTTATCGTCAAGTCTATCCTCAACCAATTCGGCAAGCCTTTCTTCAACCAATTTAACAACCGTCTCTTTAGCTATCATTATAGTATATGTAACAAAATAGGGAACCAGAGGTCCCCTAAAAATTCGTTATTCAGAAAATTCTCCGCAAAAGTAGTAATAATATCCAATATCTACAAATAACCGAATATACTTAAAGCTCTGATTTTAAAGCTAAAAAAACATTAACGACTAAATGTGTATAAGAATTTCAATTTCCGCGGTTCAAGTATTTTATATTCAACCAAAATGCTGCTCTTTTGTTATTGCTAAAGATTTGTATTTATAGGTATTACGAACAAAACTATTTGTGAAACAACTTCACTTTAATAAAAAGAAAATAATTAACGACCCGGTTTTTGGGTTTATTAATCTTCAATCGGAAATTGTTTTCGATCTTTTGGAACACCCCTTCTTTCAACGATTGCGCCAAATAAAGCAACTGGGTCTGTCCTATCTTGTTTTCCCGGGTGCCAACCATACGCGTTTTGAACATGCACTTGGTGCCAGTCATTTAATGCGCCAGGCCATTTCGGTGCTTCGTTTAAAAGGTCATGAAATTACAGAAGAAGAGGCAGAAGCTGTCACCATTACTATTTTATTGCACGACATTGGCCATGCCCCGTTTTCGCATGTACTTGAAAATACACTTGTAAATATCTCGCACGAAGAGATTTCGTTACTTTTAATGAAAGAGCTTAACAAGGAATTTAACGGTAAGCTGGAACTTGCAATAAAAATATTCACCAATAATTACAAAAAACAATTTTTACATCAGTTGGTGGCCAGCCAGCTTGACATGGACCGGTTAGACTACCTAAGCCGCGATAGTTTTTTCACCGGAGTTGCCGAAGGAACGGTTGGAATTGACCGAATAATTAAAATGCTGAATGTACACAACGACCAACTTGTTGTTGACATTAAAGGCATCTATTCCATCGAGAAATTCCTGATTTCGCGAAGACTAATGTACTGGCAGGTATATTTACACAAAACCGTAGTTGCCGCCGAGTTCTTATTAATTAATGTATTAAAACGAGCAAAGGAATTAATCGAGGAAGGCGGAAAACTTTATTCAACACCTACATTAAAAATATTCTTAAAAGGCAATATTCTTCCTGAAGATTTTAAAAATAACATTGAAATAGAAGGCAAAAAAGTACTTACTTGGTATACTTTGCTCGACGATAATGATATTCTTATTTCTATTAAAGAATGGCAAAATCATGCAGATCCTGCACTTTCGAAACTGGCAAAATGTTTAATCAACCGTAAATTATTACGAACGCAATTGCGAGACAAGCCACTTTCTGAAAAAGCAACAGAAAAGTATCTGAATAAGATTACTGAAAAAGTTACTCAGGATAAAGAAATGGCAAAATACTTTTTGATGACTGGGACCATTACCAATAGCGCTTACAATAAACACGACGAAAATATTTATGTGCTTTATAAGGATGGAAGCATAAAAGAAATTAACGATGCATCGGACATCGATTTAACTGCACTTGGCAAAACGGTAACGAAGTATTTTGTGTGTTATCCCAAAGAATTGGACATTTATTAGTTAAAAGCTATATTTGCATCGCCAAAAAAACAGATAATGGATTTTAAAGTTACAGACATTGCCGCTTTTTTAAACGGAGAAATCGTTGGAGATGGTGACGCTAAAGTATCTACTGTTTCGAAAATTGAAGAAGGAAAACCAGGTACACTGGCTTTTCTTGCCAATAAGAAATACGAGAACTTCATATACGAAACCAAAGCCTCAGCGGTTTTGGTAAATAGAGATTTTACTCCCAGAGCAGAAATTTCATGCACTTTAATTAAAGTTGACGATGCCTATCAGGCTTTTGCTTCTTTGCTCGATTTATACGTGCAAGCCAAAGCAAGCTCTAAAATGGGTATTGAACAACCAAGTTTTATTGCAGAAAATGCTACAATTGGAGAAGAAATTTATGTTGGAGCCTTTGCTTACATTGGTAAAAAAGCAAAAGTGGGAAACAATGTAAAAATATATCCTCAAGTACATGTTGGCGAGAATGTTACAATTGGCGACGATTGTATTTTATACGCCGGAGCAAAAATTTATGACGATTGTGTTATCGGAAACCGTTGCATTATTCATTCAGGCGCTGTAATTGGCTCCGATGGATTTGGTTTTGCCCCACAAAAAGACGGTTCGTATAAAAAGATACACCAAATTGGCAATGTCATTTTAGAAGATGATGTTGAAGTAGGTGCCAACACAACGATTGATTGTGGAACAATGGGATCGACAATTATTCACAAAGGTGTTAAATTTGACAACCTTGTACAAGTTGCACACAATGTTGAAATTGGAGAACATTCGGTATTTGCCGCACACACTGGCATTGCTGGTTCTGTAAAAATTGGAAGCAATTGTATGTTTGGCGGGCAAGTTGGAGTTGCCGGACACATTACGGTTGGTAACAATGTTATGGTTGGTGCGCAGTCGGGAATAACGGGCAACACAAAAGATGGTGAAAAGCTTTTAGGTTCTCCGGCTATCGATATTCGCAATGCGCTTCGTGCCTATTCATTAATAAAAGACCTTCCCGAATTTAGAAAAGACCTGATTCAACTAAAGAAACAGGTAAACTCAGATACAGAAAATAAACAATAATATTTATGGTTGTTAAGCAAAAGACGCTCGGAAATTCATTTAAAATTGAGGGTAAAGGTCTCCATACTGGAGTAACCGTTACAATGATTTTTCTACCGGCGCCGGTTAACCACGGCTTTAAATTTAAAAGAGTTGATTTAGAGAATCAACCCATAATTCCGGCCGATGTTGATTTCGTAATAGATACTTCGCGTGGAACCCTACTTGAAAAAGACGGTGCCCGCATTGGAACCATCGAACATGCACTTGCTGCACTAATCGGTATGGACCTCGACAATGTTTTAGTTGAGGTTAATAACGAAGAAGCACCAATAGTTGATGGAAGCTCGAAATATTTTGTTGAAGCTATTGAAAAAGTGGGTATCGTTGAGCAAAATGCTGAACGTGAATATTTTGAAATAACGGAGAAAATTGAAATTCACGATGAGAAATCTGGGGCACATATAATTGCACTACCCGATAATGATTACAGTTTAAATGTAATGATATCATTTCCATCGGTAACTCTAAACAATCAATACGCAACACTCGATTCAATTAGCGATTTTAAAACTGAAATTGCCAATTGTCGGACTTTTGTATTTCTTCGCGAAATAGAGTTTTTGTTAAACCACAACCTTATTAAAGGAGGTGATTTAACAAATGCAATTGTTATTATGGACAAAGTGGTTAGCCAGGAAGAACTGGACCGACTTGCCGACTTGACAAACCATCCGCGTGTTACAATTAAGCCACAAGGCATCTTAAATAACCTCGACTTACATTTCGACAACGAATGTGCTCGTCATAAGTTGCTAGATGTTATAGGCGACCTTGCCTTGTGTGGAAAACATATTAAAGGAAGAATTATAGCTTCGAAACCGGGGCACGGTCCAAATACCATTTTTGCCAAAGCACTTAAAAAGCAATGGCGAAAAGAAGTAGATGCAGCTCCAAAATGCAATCCAAACGATGAGCCATTAATGGATGTCAATCGGATTAAAGAATTGCTTCCACATCGTTACCCATTTTTAATGGTCGATAAAATTATTTGTATAAACGATAATGAAATTGTCGGCGTTAAAAATGTATCGGTAAACGAACCATTCTTTCAGGGACATTTCCCCGACGATCCGATTATGCCTGGCGTACTAATGGTTGAAGCGATGGCACAAACTGGAGGTTTATTGGTTTTAAACCAACAAACTGGTAAGTTTGCCACCTATTTTATTCGCATTGATAATGTTAAGTTCAGAAAAAAAGTTGTGCCAGGCGATACCTTGGTTTTCAAATTAGTACTAACTTCGCCGATTCGAAGAGGTATAGCCAACATGAAAGGCATTACCTATGTGGGTGATAAAATCGTTGCTGAAGGCGAGTTTATGGCTCAAATTGTAAAATTGAAATAAATTAAATTTTTATATGAAACAACCATTAGCATACGTTCATCCTGACGCAAAAGTGGCGGGTAATGTTGTAATTGAGCCTTTCGTATCAATTGACCACGATGTTGTAATTGGCGAAGGAACGAGAATTGGTTCGGGTGTTACCATTTTACCAGGTGTAAGAATCGGTAAAAATTGCAATATTTTCCCGGGAGCTGTTATTGGTGCCGTTCCGCAAGATTTGAAATTCCAAGGAGAATATTCAACTGTTGAAATTGGCGACAACAATGTTATTCGCGAGTTTGTTACCATCAACCGTGGTACTACAGCAAAAGGAAAAACAAAGGTCGGCAATAACTGCCTGATCATGGCATACGTACACATTGCTCACGATTGCTTTGTAGGAAACAACGTAATCTTGGTAAACAGCACACAATTAGCTGGTGAAGTTTGTATCGACGACTGGGCAATTATTGGTGGTATGTCTGCCATTCACCAGTTTGTTCGCATCGGTTCGCATGTTATGATTTCGGGAGGTTCGCTAGTACGTAAAGATGTTCCTCCATATATTAAAGCAGGTCGCGAGCCACTTTCTTATGTTGGAATTAACTCTATTGGCTTGCGTCGTCGTAAGTTTAATAACGAGAAAATTCGTGAGGTACAAGATATTTACCGTTACATATACCAAAAAGGACTAAACACTGCTCAAGCAGTTGAAATTATTGAAGCAGAAATGGCTGCAACTCCTGAACGTGACGAAGTGCTTCTTTTTGTAAAAGACTCAAAACGTGGAATTATTCGTGGATATTTTCCCGATTAATTTCTGAAAAAATATTTCAATAAGAAAGCCACTCTGATAAATCAGAGTGGCTTTCTTATTGAAATTACTCTATCTATTTG
>JAUVDE010000380.1 GCA_030595485.1 Draconibacterium sp. | reverse complement strand
GTCTGTGAGTAAATTCCGAAGTACTTCAATAGCATCCTCTTCATCGTCGGCAATTATTACCCTGAGTTTATCCATGGTTGTAAGATTGTTGGCACTTTAAAAATAGCAACTTTTTTATATAATTCTGTGCCTTTAGCTACATGTATTTGCAGCTACATGTAGTTTGTTATTTGGGCAGAGCAGCTATGTGTGCGAATTCTTTTATTAAGAGGATGAAATAATCAGTTAGGTAGCCGTAAATTTGATAACACATAAATGGGTAGGATATAAAAAGCCGCTACATAATTTAATGCAGCGGCTTTTTATAAGTACTCAGTACTCAATACTAATATCTCACTACTTTCTTACTTCATAGCAGCCTTCATTCCCTCGGTAGTCGTATAATATTTTACAATCATATTTGGCACTTCCCATTCGGGTAGTTTTCCATCAACCAGGTATTGAAGATATTTCTCGGTAACCTGCGAAAAATGTGCTTCATGGCCAATATTGTATTTCTCCGGAACATTTAAAGCCCATTTATTGTCGCCGATTTTTTCAACACTAATACCCGCGTACTTTTCAGCCAAAGCCACAACTGCATTATTTAAACTTCCTGCCAATTCTTTAGCATCAGCACCAGTGGCTTCAATATAAAGTTTTGGCTTGTAACCTTCTTTTTTTCCTTGCTCAATAATCAGATTACATTTTTCGCCACGCATAATCGAGTAGTGTGTGTCTTTTGCTCCCTCTGGCGCCTGAAAATTCCAAATTACCGATGCTTTAGCATGAATACCTTTCAGTTTATAATTGATTTCACCGTTGCTGTAAACTTTCAAAACACCGTCCTCAACATCTTTCTGAAGGTAGTCAGGATACGAATCAAGGTGAGTCACTTTTTTAAACATTTCAGGAGTCATGTCCGTAGTCCAGCGGCGAGCCGATACAATTTCCACATCGCTTTTGGCTAAAGTAACTTCCGGAAAAGCTTCCCACTGAATCAAGTCAACCAAGTGCGTATTTACATCTACAAGTCCTTCGCCTTGTTGTTTGGTATCGAAAAACCACGCAGCACGTTTAAGCGGTTTGCCCGAAACATATTTGTAAAAGTGGTGAATACTTTCTTTTGTAATGGCTGGCTCTTCTTCAGTTCCAACAATTATTTTTCCAAAAACTTCTGGTAGTTGCGACAATTCGCGTTGTAACATGGTTGTAATTTCATGACGTTCGGTCATAATATCGTAAAGCAAAACACCCTTTTCTTGAGCTATTTGAAAAGCCTTTTCAAGTTTAGGGAATTCATCAGGAGTAATTACCATTGGTTTGTCTGCTAACACATTTATGCCGGCATCAATTGTTTTGTAAATGTAATCGGTCTTTTTGGCATTATTTCCAGCCATATTCATCACATTTCCTTTGCGCTCCGAAATCATTTTCTCGAAAAAATCATCGCCTTTATATATTTTACTTTGCCACGAAGTTGGATTTTCTGAACGTGTGTTAAAACCCTCAATACGTTTCATGTGGTCGTTTACATCTTCTGCATCTGGCGCATACACATGAACAACGGGGTTAACCTGCTCGTACATCGATTTTAAGATAAGAGCAGCGTGAAAATGTCCAGGATCGAGGGTCATTATTTTTACTTCGCCTTTAGCTCCGGTAAACATAGCTTCTGATTTTTTTTCGGTTTCGTTCGATTTCTGGCTGCTACTGGTACAAGCTGAAAATAGTACTGCAAGTGCCAAAATAAACATTGATAAGTTCTTCATATTTTAGTCGATTTTAATTTCTCCGTTAACGTTCACGCAAATTTATAACTTTATTTCTGATACTCAAATTTTCCACCAATGGCCCAGTTCGTTTATCGACTTGCCAATTGAGACTGAATACTGCCAACTTCTTAATACCGGCTGCCGGGTGTATGCCATTGCCTCTGGTCATCTGCCAATAAGCGCTTAGCATTTTTTAAATGCTTAGCGCATGCTCAACATATTTGGCTTTAAGTATTCCATGTTTACAAACAGCAAACTCTAATTATGTTATTAAATGTTTTAAAGCTATTAATTATATAATCCCGTATTTCCTTTCTCCCAAATTGGCAATAACTGTTCAACAATGTCTGGATTTTCGGAAGCAATATTTATTGTTTCATTAGGGTCAGTTTTGTGGTCGTATAATTCAATAAGCGGTTCCTGGCTTCGGAAATATTTGGTTAAACGATACCTTTCCGTGCGCAAGGAAATGCCATTTTTGAAATAGCCAAAGGAAGCCTCTTCCCAATTTTGAATGGAGCTACCAAGTAATGGCATCAAACTTTTTCCATCGGTTGGATGGGGCATTTCTACTCCACAAAGTTCGAGTATGGTTGGGTAAATATCGATAGTACTAACTACTTTATTAACTGATTTTCCATTGGTCTTTCCGGGGGCTTTAATTAGAAATGCACTGTTTAACGAGCGTTCAAAAATGGTGTGCTTCCCCCATACCATGTGGTCGCCGAGATGCCAGCCATGATCTCCCCAAACTACAACAATGGTATTTTCATCCAATCCCAGTGTCTCCAGTTCATTCAACAATTTTCCAATTTGTGCATCGGTATAGCTTACACAAGCATAATAGGCATGTCGCAATTTTCGGGCATAGGCATTGGAAACATTTGCAGAAAGTGAACCTTTTTCTTCGCCTAACTGATAACCATTTAACTCGCCACTTCCATGTAAACTAGCTTTATTAGCATTTTCAGGAATGGCTGCAAAAGGAGGAAGCGGAATTTCATTTTCATTGTATAAATCCCAGTATTTTTGTGGAGCATTAAACGGAAGGTGAGGTTTTAAAAAACCAACACCCAGGAAGAACGGTTTTTCTTTTTCAGCCAGCTCGTTCAGTTTTTTAATTGCTAGCTCCGATGTTAAACCATCCACATAGCCTAAGTCGTCGACATTCCCATTTTCGTAGGGTTTTACCTTTCTGTTCATACTTTGGCGGTTTTCACCATCGGCATAACCAAAAAAGGCATTCCATCCAGTTTCCCATTTGCCGGGGTTAAAAACCAATTCGTTCCAACTTTGAGGAAGTTCGCGCTCATTGCTCACCGGGTCGTTATAACCATATAAAAGACCATCGGGGTGGTGGCTAATTTTTCCTATCCCAACTGTGTAGTACCCGTTGTTTTTTAGCTGGTGAATAAAAGTCTCGGGATCATTTGTAACTGTTTGTTCCGCAATATATATTTTGCAAGCTTCATTGCTTAGATGTCCGGTAGTTTTGGGTAACATTCCGGTTAACATGCTGTATCTGGAAGCACCACATGTGGGAACCTGAACATACTGCCTGGTAAAAACAGTTGCGGTTTCCGCCAGTTTGTCAATATTTGGGGAGTGTATATAATCTTTCCCATAACATCCTAATTCCGGACGAAGGTCGTCTATACTAATGAAAAGGATATTTGGTCTTTTAATTCGATCATCTTTAACTTCACTTTCAGGCTTTAAACAACTGATTATTCCTAAGAGAAAAGATAACATTACAAAGTAAAACATGTTTCTCATTTTTTATAAAAAGAGAAAGCCGCCCCTTTAAAGAAGCAGCTTTCATTTAACCAAACTAAATCTATG
>JAUVDE010000282.1 GCA_030595485.1 Draconibacterium sp. | reverse complement strand
GATTCCGGTTACGTTGCAAATTCAAAACCGAGCAGAATTTATTCCGGGAAGTTTTATGGAGGTTTTCCTAAAAACAGAATCGAAAACAGATGCGCTAACCGTACCGAACAATGCACTAATTGAGGAGCAGGGAAACTTTGCGGTTTTCGTTCAGTTAAATCCTGAAAGCTTTTTGAAACGGGATGTGAAAATTGGCAAAACGGACGGTACAAAAACGGAGATTTTAAGTGGTTTAAAAGTAACTGAACGCGTGGTTACACAAGGTGGAATTCTGGTGAAACTTGCCTCAGTTTCCAATAGCCTCGACCCACACGCCGGTCACGTTCATTAAGAGACTGTTTTGAGTTTATTTTTAAAAATATTATGAAGGATTTTTTATTTAGACAAAGCAAAATCGACGCGAATAGCAGTAGTTATTCAAGGAAATTTTGCAGCCGTATAAGTGAAAAAGACAAATAATAGATTAAATGAATAAATTCAAATCAGGCTCTTCAAAAAAAATAAGCTATGTTAAATAATATCATACAGTTTTCATTAAAAAATAAACTACTGGTACTCATTACTGCTGTGGTTTTAATGTTAGGTGGAATTTACACCGCGTCGGATATGGACGTTGATGTTTTTCCCGACCTGACTGCGCCAACAGTAGTTGTGATGACCGATGCACACGGAATGGCAGCCGAAGAAGTTGAACGGCTGGTAACTTTTCCGATTGAAACGGCGGTAAACGGAGCAACCGATGTTCGCAGGGTGCGCTCGGCTTCGTCGCTGGGATTTTCATTTGTTTGGGTTGAATTCGATTGGGGAACCGATGTTTACAAAGCCCGCCAGGTGGTGAGCGAAAAACTGGTAACCATTTCGGGGCAAATGCCTTTGGGAGTTAGTTCGCCCACTTTGGCACCACAATCGTCGGTAATGGGAGAAATCCTATTTATCGGATTGCAGTCGGATACCACCAGCATGATGGACTTACGAACCATTGCCGACTGGAATGTAAAACCGGTGCTTCTGGCAACAGGAGGCGTTTCGCAGGTTACCATTATTGGTGGCGACTACAAACAATACCAGGTTCTTGCCGACCCACAAAAATTGAAATACTACGATGTTTCGTTAAACGAACTGGCAGAAGTTTGTAGCGGAATTTCGCAAAACTCAACGGGTGGCGTTGTTCGACAATACGGAAATGAATACACTGTTCGGGGTGTTGCCCGTACATTCGATTTGGAGGAATTGGGAAACTCATTCATCAAACAGCGCAACGGTTCGCCAATACGCGTTAACGATGTTGCCGATGTAGTAATTGGCAGCGCTGTTAAAATGGGTTACGCATCGCAAAACGCAACGCCTTCCGTGATAATCTCTATTTCGAAACAGCCAAAAGTAAATACCTTACAACTTACTGAAAACATCGAAAAGAACCTTGCTGAACTGGCAAAAACACTTCCCGATGATGTTACGCTGGATACCAAAATTTTCAGGCAAGCCGACTTTATCGAAAAATCGGTGAGTAATGTGCAGCGCGCCCTAATTGAAGGTGCCATTTTTGTTATCATCATTCTCTTTTTGTTTTTAGGAAGTTTCCGCACAACCATTATTTCGGTGCTGGCAATTCCATTGTCACTGCTAGTGGCAGTTTTGGTTTTTAAACTTTTGGGAATTACAATAAATACAATGAGTTTGGGAGGAATGACCATCGCCATTGGTTCGCTGGTTGACGATGCTATTATAGACGTGGAGAATGTTTTCAAACGACTGCGCGAAAACCATCAACGCCCCAAGGAAGAAAGGCACTCAGCGTTTAAAGTAGTTTTTGAGGCATCAAAAGAAATCAGGGCTTCAATACTGAATGCAACCATGATTATCATTGTTGCGTTTATGCCACTTTTTTTCCTTTCGGGAATGGAGGGGCGCATGTTAAAACCACTTGGAATTGCATATGTTGTTTCGCTTTTTGCATCCTTGGTTGTTGCGTTAACCGTTACTCCGCAGCTTTGTAAAATGTTACTTTCAGCAGAAAAGTATCTCACAAAAAAAGAAAAGCAGGGTTGGTTTACACGTAACTTATTTGCCATTTACGAAAAAGCTTTAACGTGGTCGTTACGATTTAAACACACAATTTTGTTTGCTACCGGAGCTGTTCTGCTTGTGGCTATTTTTGCGCTATCAGGAATGGGACGAAGTTTTTTACCCGAGTTTAACGAAGGAGCTTTAACTATTTCGGCAGTTAGTAAACCGGGGATTTCGGTTGAGGAATCGAACAAGCTGGGTAACCTGATGGAAAGTGAATTGCTGAAAATTCCAGAGGTTCAAACTACAGCTAGAAGAACCGGACGTGGTGAACTGGATGAACATTCGCAAACCACCAACAGTGCCGAAATTGATGTAAACTATACTTTGGATGAACGCGACAACGATGCATTTTTGGAAGACGTTCGTCAAACTCTGGCTGCTGTTCCGGGAATTGCAGCAACGGTTGGTCAGCCACTTGGACACCGCATCGACCACATGCTTTCGGGAACCCGAGCAAATATTGCCATTAAACTTTTTGGCAACGATTTGAATAAGCTTTTTGAAATTGGAAACCAAATAAAGAATTCAGTGGTGGACGTTGAAGGTTTGGTAGATGTAAATGTGGAACAGCAAGTTGAAATTCCACAAATTCAGATTCGTGCCAACCGTGAGATGTTGGCAGCTTATGGAATTACCATTCAGCAGTTTAATGAGTTTATCGACATTGCTTTTGCCGGTGAAAAACTAGCTGACATTTACGAAGGACAAAAAAGTTTCGACTTGATTGTTCGCTTAAATAAAGACTATACTGAAAGTAAGGAAGGACTTGAAAATGCACTTATCACAGCTGCCGATGGAAAAAAAGTTCCATTGAGTCAGGTTGCTGAAATTGTTTCAGTTTCAGGTCCAAGTTCAATTAGTCGTGAAAATGTACAACGCAAAGTGGTAGTTTCGGCAAACGTTGCCGGACGCGATTTGCTGGGTGTCGTAAACGAAATAAAGGCAAAAGTAAACGAGAATGTAAGCTTCCCCGAAGGTTACCGCATTGAATACGGCGGTCAGTTTGAAAGTGAAGCACGTGCATCAAAAACTTTATTGTTGGCATCGCTGGTTTCGTTGCTGTTAATTTTCCTGATTCTTTTCCAGGAATTTCGAGACGTGAGACTTTCAGGAATTATTTTACTGAATTTGCCACTGGCTTTAATTGGCGGTGTTTTCACCATTTATTTTACCACACAAATTGTTAGTATTCCGGTAATTATTGGGTTCATTACTTTGTTTGGAATTGCTACCCGAAACGGGATTCTGCTTATTTCGCATTACAAACAATTACAAAATGAAGGAGTGTCGTTAAAAGATACAATTATTAAAGGTTCTATCGACCGACTGAATCCAATTTTAATGACGGCATTAACGGCGGCTTTAGCACTAATTCCATTAGCAATGAATGGTGATGCAACTGGAAATGAGATTCAAAGTCCGATGGCAAAAGTAATTCTTGGTGGACTGCTTACTTCGACGCTACTGAATATTTTTATTGTACCAATTGTGTATAGTTTGATTCAAAAGAAAAGACTTAAAGACATTTAGATATGAGTAATGAAACATTAAATACAAGAAATTACTTCGATGAGCCTTTGAGTCTTAGTGTCTTTGTGGTAAAGAAAGAATTAACCACTAAGTCACAAAGGCACCAAGGATTCACTAAGTTTACTTATCAAAACATTGTAAAAGTAATCTTCATTTTACTTTTCCCACTGGGAATTTCTGCACAGAACATCGAAAGCGTTCTTTCTGAGATTGAAAGCAACAATACAACCTTGCGTGCATACAGAAATTTGAATGAAGCTCAAAAGCTTGAGAATAAAACGGGAATATACCTTGAGAATCCGGAAGTTGGCTTTAATTATTTATGGGGCGACCCGAGTTCTATGGGTGAACGCAAGGATTTTTCGGTCACTCAAAGTTTTGATTTCCCGACAGCTTATGGTATTAAAAAGAAAATTGCCAATGCCCAAAACGAGCAGTCGGATTTGGAATTTGAATTGCAGCGAAAATCGATTTTATACAAGGCGAAAACCATTTGTAATGAACTGATTTATTTGAATGCCTTAAATGACATTTTGTCGGAGCGAACTATTCACGCGGAGGATATTGCAAAAGCCTACAACAAAAAGTTTGAGCTCGGTGAAATAAATATTCTTGATAAAAACAAGGCACAGTTTAATTTACTAAATGCTCAAAAAGAGTTGGAGGCAAACGAAACTGAAAGCGAAGTTTTATTGGCAGGATTGGCGGCTTTAAACGGAGGAAATCCGGTTACATTTGAGCAAAATATTTTTGCCGCGGTAAATCTTCCACTTGACTTTTCAACTTGGTACAGCGATTACGAATCGAAAAACATTGTTTTGCAACAAGCTGTAAACGACGTTGGAATTTCGGAGAAACAAATCAAACTATCGAAGGCAATGAGTCTACCCAAGTTTTCGGGTGGTTACATGTCGGAGTCGGTTGTTGGCGAATCGTTTAAAGGTGTTTCCATTGGAATGAGCATTCCGCTTTGGGAAAACAAAAATACCGTAAAGCTGGCAACAGCGCAACAACAAGTTGCTTTGGAGTTGGCAAACGATACAAAAATTCAGACTTACAACCAGTTAAAAGGTCAGTATGAAAAGGCTTTGAGTTTGCAAAAAACGCTGGCTTCGTATCGCGAAGCTTTGCAATCGGTTAATTCATCAGACTTATTGAAGAAAGCGTTGGATGGAGGAGAATTATCGTTGATTGAATACATGCTGGAATTAACGATGTATTATGAAACATTCGATAAGTTTCTTTCGATAGAAAATGAGTTAAACCAGTTAGCTGCCGGTTTGTACTTTTTTGAATTGTAGGATTGGAACGCAGATGACACTGATTAGACAGATAATCACAGAT
>JAUVDE010000365.1 GCA_030595485.1 Draconibacterium sp. | reverse complement strand
TATTTAAATTCAAAAGGAAGGCAAATTATTGGCTGGGATGAAATTTTAGAAGGTGGTTTGGCGCCAAATGCAACGGTAATGTCGTGGCGTGGCGAAAAGGGTGGAATTGCTGCAGCCAAAGCCGGGCACGATGTAATTATGACTCCGAACTATGCCAATTATTTAGATTTAAAACAAGGACAATCAGACCATGAACCAAACCTTGGTTATTCAGAAGCTTTACTTTCTGCCTGTTATAATTATTCCGTTATTCCTGAAGGTTTTACTACTGAACAAGCCTCTAAAATTCTTGGCTTACAAGGGAATTTGTGGACAGAATCTATTTCGGACTGGGGTAAATTAACTTATATGACTTATCCGCGTTTGTTTGCAGTTGCCGAAAATGGCTGGACTGTAGAAAGCACTCAAGACTGGGACGATTTTATAGATCGCCTGCAACCACAATTAAAAAGGTTGGATGTGAAAGGTGTGCGTTACGCCAATAGTGTTTTTAATCCCTGGATTCATCAAACAGGGAATGGTAAAACCATTGAAATTACTTTAAACTCTGAACTCTCTTCACCAGAAATACGATACACTTTAAGTGGCTCTGAACCAACTGCTAACAGCAAAGTTTATTCTAATCCAATTGTACTAACAGAAACCAAAATAATAAAAGCTGCCATTTTTAAAAATGGAAAACGTTTGGGAAATAGTATTGAAGCTACTTACCCGGTCCACAAAGCTGCAGGAGCAAAAGTTACTTATAATCATCCTTATTCTAAACGCGATAAAGCAGCCGAAGATTTGGCTTTAACTGATTTGAATTACGGACAATTGGTAGTTGACGGCGACAAAAACTGGCAAGGTTTCTCTGCCAGTTTCGATGTAATTATTGAGTTGGAAAACCCAACGGATATAGAACAGATTCAAATTGCTTCAATGCGAAAAACGATTGGAGGAGTTTATCCTTTAAAACAAGTTAAAATCTATGGAGCTACTGAATCGGGTGAATTTTCGAAAATTGGTGATTCTGGTTTTCAAGAGGAGTGTTTGGTTCAAGGGCGAAATAAAATTGTTACCAGTGTAGATTGTCCCGCAAAATCCATCACTAAAATACGCGTAAAAGCCGACTTATTAAATCCTATTCCTAAAGGGCATCATAAAGCGGGGAATGAGTCGTATCTACTAATCGATGAAATAATTGTAAATTAATATAGGCAGAGAGGTAAAGCAAGCCCGGAATTTAGCTGGGGAATTTCAATGATTCATAACGGACATGAATGTTATTTGATGAGATGGACATTGTGATTAAATAGGGCAGGATACCCCATGATAGAATACCAGATGTTTTTCGCAATTTTGAACTATAATTTATGATGATGTACCAAAAACTTATTCCAATAATTTTTGCAGCTTGTTTTGTTTTCTCTGCAAATGCTCAGCATACAAACCTACCACAACAATTCTTTTATGTGTCACCTTCCGGTTCTGATAGTAATGGAGGTACCATTGAGAAACCATTGGCTTCGTTTGAAGGCGCACAGGAAATGGTCCGCTCATTCAAAAATAAAAATGCAAATGTGCCTGTAACTGTCTATTTCAGCGGCGGAAAATACTATCGAACAAAATCGGCTGTATTTACATCTGAAGACAGTGGAACCAAAACCGGGCCTGTAAAATATATGGCTTACCCGGGAGAAGAGCCATTGGTGTTGGGGGGAAAACAACTTCAACTAAAATGGGAGGAGTACAAGGATGGAATTTACAAAGCCAATATTCCTGAAGGTTTGATTTTTGAATCACTTTTTATTAACGACAATGAGCAGGTTTTGGCGCGTTATCCGAATTACGACCCAAATATTCGCATTTTCAACGGTACTGCAGAAGATTGCATTTCAAAAGAACGTGTAAAAACATGGGCCTACCCTGCTGATGGATATTTTCATGTCATTCACAAAGCCATGTGGGGTGGTTTTCATTATAGAATTACAGGAAAGAAGAACAAAGGAGAATTGGAAATGGAAGGTGGTTTTCAAAACAATCGTCCCGAGAATGGTATTCATGATAAACTTCGTTATGTAGAAAATATATTTGAAGAGTTGGATATTGAAAAAGAATGGTATTTAGACCGTGATGAGAATATCTTGTATTTCAAACCGGAAAAAGGAGTTGATTTGCAAAAAGCCAATGTTGAGGTGGCTTACCTCGAAAATTTCATAAAAGTTTTGGGTAACGAAGAAAATCCGGTAAAATACCTCACGTTCGATGGATTTCATTTTAATCGTTCGGTTCGTACATTTATGCTAACCTCGGATAAATTATTACGCAGCGACTGGGCCATTTATCGAGGTGGTGCTGTTTATTTTGACGGAACAGAAAACTGTAGCATCGAGAATTGCACATTCAGCCAAATTGGAGGAAATGCTGTTTTTATGAATGCCTACAACCGTTATTCAAAAGTAGAAGGTTGCCATATGTACCAGATAGGTGCAAATGCAATTTGTTTTGTTGGTGATACTTCTGCAGTTCGCAATCCAAAGTTTATTCCTTATGGTCCACCAGTTTCAGCCGCTGAATTGGATATGACTCCAGGACCTAAAAACAATAAATACCCCGCATATTGCACAGCACATAACAATTTATTGCACGACTTTGGAAAGGTTGAGAAACAGGTTACAGGTGTGCAAATTAGTATGGCAGCTTTTATAACCGTTAGTCACAACAGTATTTACGATTGTCCGCGTTCGGGAATAAACATTAGCGAAGGAGCTTGGGGTGGGCATGTAATTGAGTTTAACGATGTGTTTAACACTGTTTTGGAAACGTCTGACCACGGTAGTTTTAACAGCTGGGGGCGTGACCGTTTTTGGATGGTAAGTAACGGGAAAACAGAACATCGGGTTGAGGCAGACCGTTCCATTATATTCCTTGATTTTCTGTCACCAACGGTAATTCGGAATAACCGCATGCGCTGCGATCATGGATGGGATATTGACCTTGATGATGGCTCATCATACTATCATTTGTACAATAATCTTTGCCTGAAAAATGGGATTAAATTACGCGAAGGCTATCACCGTAAAGTGGAAAATAATATTTGTGTGAATAACGCCATGCATCCGCATGTTTGGTTAAAAAACAATGGTGATATTATTCGTGGGAATATTTTCGGAACACGCTTTTTCCCTATTCGTGTTGATTATTGGGGAACCGAAATTGATTACAATTGGTTTATAACAGAGGCTGGTTTAAATGAAAATCGGGCGTTTGGTCTAGATGAAAATAGTAGGGCAGGAGATCCGATGTTTGCCGATGCTTCGAATGGCGACTTTACAGTGCTTCCGCAAAGTGAAGTAATGGCCTTGGGGTGGAATAATTTTCCGATGGACAAGTTTGGTGTGCAAAAGCCAGCATTGAAGGTAAAAGCAAAAACTCCAGAAATTCCAGAGATAATTATGGCGGTTAAAAGTTATGGCGGAACTTATGATTTTTATGGTGGTCAAATAAAAAGTCTGGAAACCAATGGCGAAGTTTCAGCAACCGGAATGCATGATAAAGTTGGAGCGTTGGTAGTCAAAGTACCAATTTTTGGCAAAGTTCCCGATTGGGGTTTACAAAAAGGAGACGTTATTCTAAAGGTGAACGATACAGAAGTAAACGATGTGAGTTTTTTCCTAAAAGAAGACACGAATCCATTTGAGAATGGAACGAATGTAAAAACCATTACCGTTTGGCGAAACCAGGGTAAAGTTGTTTTAAAATAATGCTGCCAGCCTAGATCGTGTTAGAAAACTA
>JAUVDE010000312.1 GCA_030595485.1 Draconibacterium sp. | reverse complement strand
TTACCATAAATGGTTTCTTTTACCTTGTTCGCGGTGTCGAATAACTCACCAAGCATTACCGGGTCGCTTATGCAAGTTAATGCGGCAACTTCTGCCATGCTTAGACCTTTCATCTCGGCTGCTTTAGCCAGAATGTCTTTTATTTTCTCTGGTTCAGGATTTTGGTTTTGCTCAATGGCTTCCCAAATCTTTTTGTCATTAATAAAATTGGCAGGTACTTCGTACATATTTGTTCGTTTTTATTGTTGCAGGTTACAAGTTGCAGGTTTTTGGTGTTCTGAACTTATTTTATTTCTTGGCTAGTCCTGATTTTACTGACACTCCGGGAATGTTACCCAGCTTTCCGGTTAATACACCTAATTCATCAGTTGTGGCATCAATAACCAAGGTTATAACCGAGTAATTTTCTTTGGCATTGGGTAGTCCGGTTCTCGCTAAAATGAGATCTGAAAAACCACTAAGCACATCGTTTACTATTTTTGATGTTTTCTCGCGATCTTCAATTATTATGCCCACAAAACCTAATCGTTTCATATTAAAAAGTTGCAAGATAAAAGCACGAAGCAGGAAGAGTCTTCCCTGGAAACGTTAGCTCATCTTCTGGTTAAACAATTATATATTCTGCAGGAAATAGGAGGGATGGGATTAGTCAGTAATTTAATCAGTAATCATTTGTTTTCCTCCCTAAAGTCAGCCGTAGCCTTCCTGCAGGATGTTGGTGTAAAAGTAGTGTTTATTCTAAGTTATTGATATGAGAAATGTCGCGTACACGTATGTTCTTTAACGTATTTATAAAACATAAAGGGAGATTCTATTGTTTGGCTTGTATTGAATAGAAACAATTACTTTTGTGCTTATAAATTAGACGATTTTGAATAAACAGGAAATCATACAATTACTTAAAGTCAAGGGAAAAGAGCGGACTGCACTTTTGAAGCGTTCGCAAGAAACGAGGTTAAAAGAGGTGGGGAATAAAGTCTATTTCCGCGGCTTGGTTGAGTTTTCGAATATTTGCGCGAAAGATTGTTTGTATTGCGGAATTCGGAAAGGAAACGAGAAAGTTGTTCGTTACGAAGTTACAGATGAGGAGATTCTGGAATCGTGTCGGTTTGCCTGGGAGAATAAATTTGCATCGGTGGTTTTGCAATCGGGAGAATTATCGTCGCCTGCTTTTGTAAACCGGGTTGATAATCTCCTGAAAAAGATAAAACAAATTTCAAACAACGAGCTTGGAATTACTTTGAGTTGCGGCGAACAAAGCAAAGAAACTTATTTGCGTTGGAAAGAAAGTGGCGCACATCGTTACCTGCTTCGTATTGAATCGTCGAACAAAGAATTATACTATAAAATTCATCCCCAAAACCAGCAGCACAATTTTGAAAATCGTTTGGAAGCTTTGCAATCTCTAAAAGAAATCGGTTACCAGGTGGGAACAGGTGTTATGGTTGGTTTGCCTTTTCAAACCTACGATGATTTAGCTAACGATTTGCTGTTTTTCAAAAAGCTGGATATTGATATGTGTGGAATGGGGCCGTATTTAGAGCACGAAGATACGCCTTTGTACAAACACCGACATCTGTTAAAAACAAAGCAAGAACGATTTGATTTGGCACTGAATATGATTGCTGTTTTGCGATTATTGATGCCCGATATAAATATTGCAGCAGCAACAGCTTTGCAGGCAATTGACCCTGCCGGGCGCGAAAAAGCGTTGGCTATTGGCGCCAACATAATTATGCCAAATTTAACACCAACGGCTTACCGCGAAGAATATCAATTGTACGAAAATAAACCCTGCCTTGATGAGGACGCCGAGTTGTGCCGCAACTGTTTAGAAGCCCGAATTAATATGTCGGGAAATGAAATTGGCTATGGCGAATGGGGCGATTCGAAACACTTCTATAAGCGTAAAAAATCATAAAAATTGATTTACAGAATGAAAGACAATTTTTTTATTCTGATTTGAAGTATAAAAGAAAACCCGTTCTGTTTTCCTTTTAAAAGGTACAGAACGGGTTTTATATTTTTAATCAGCCTAAGGAACTGTAAACAAATAACTACGCCTAATAGAAGCATTTATTTATTTACAATTCCTAAGATGTAGTTTTTGTGTTTTTTATAATACGCTTGTAATTATCAATAGCTACAAAATAATTAGGATCTTCTAATACGTTAACAACGCAAATAGCTTCCGCTTTTTTAACCAGTTTTATGCAGTCTTTACTTAAGTGTCGCAAGTGAATAGTTTTGCCTGCTTTTAGGTAACGTTCGGCTAATTTATTAATAGCTTCAATTGCCGACTGGTCCATAATACGCGATTCTTTAAAATCAACAATTACTTCGGAAGGGTCGTTTTGTATCTCGAATTTTGAATTAAACAGTGTGGTTGATCCAAAGAAAAGTGGTCCGTAAATTTCGTAATGTTTAATGCCATGTTCGTCAATTTTTTTACGGGCACGAATACGTGTTGCATTTTCCCATGCAAAAACCAATGCCGACACAATTACACCGGCTAATACTGCAATGGCAAGGTCGAAAAGAACGGTTAATCCGGTAACTAAAACAATTACAAGTAAATCGGAAACCGGAATTTTATTGATGATTTTAAAAGTACTCCAGGCAAAGGTTCCAATAACCACCATAAACATAACACCCACAAGCGCGGCAATCGGAATCATTTCGATATAAGCTGAAGCAAAAAGTACAAATGCAAGCAATGCAAGTGCAGCTACAATTCCTGATAAACGTCCGCGACCGCCCGATTTAATATTAATGATACTTTGACCAATCATAGCACAGCCACCCATTCCGCCAAAGAAACCGTTTACAATGTTTGCAGCTCCCTGAGCAACACATTCGCGGTTACCACTTCCACGGGTTTCGGTTAATTCGTCAACCAAATTTAAGGTCATCAGCGATTCGATTAAACCAACCGCAGCTAAAATTAACGAGAAGGGAAGTATTAGATATAACGTTTCGAGATTAAACGGGATAATTGGCACATTAAAGTTTGGCAGTCCTGCTTTTATACTATCACCGCCACCAGCTTGAATAAAACTTTTAACGGTTTCAGTTTCAATGTTTCCGAAAATTACAATGCCCGAAACCACCAAAATGCCAACCAGTGCTGCTGGAATTGCCTTACTTAATTTGGGTAAGAAATACATAATTGCCATGGTTAAAGTAACCAGGCCAAGCATGGTGTATAAAGATGTTCCGTGTAACCACTCGCCTCCAGATTTAAACATTCCCAATTGCGAAAGGAAAATTACAATGGCCAAACCGTTTACAAAACCCATCATTACAGAGTGGGGGACCAAACGGATAAACTTTCCGAGTTTAAAAACTCCGAATAAGGTTTGAATTGTTCCGGCCAAAATTAAAGCTGCAAAAAGGTATTGTAAACCTTGTTGGTCGCCCATGGCATTTCCTTGTTGAACAAGGCTTACCATTACAACAGCCATTGCTCCGGTTGCTCCCGAAATCATTCCCGGGCGACCTCCAAAAATGGAAGTAATCAGTCCCATCATAAAAGCACCGTACAAACCAACTACAGGCGAAACACCTGCCACAAAAGCAAATGCAACCGCCTCGGGTACTAATGCCAGCGAAACAGTTAAACCCGACAGAAGATCGTCTTTAATGCTTCCCTGTTTCTTATCAATAAATTTAAACTCAAACTTCATATTCTATTATTCTAACTTTTTCTGAATCAGCGCACAAAAGTAGTCTAAAATTTAGCGTTTATGTTGTAGAGCATATTTGGGAGTGGAGAGTTAATGAAGTGTTAATCTGGTAAATGGTTGTGAGCTAGAATAAAAACGCCCGGTTCTTGAAGTGAAGAACCAGGCGTTTTTTTATGATTGTTGAAAAGAACTATTGAACAGCTGATATTTTTACTGCCCACGCTAAATCGCATGGTAAGTTTTTTCTAATTTTCTCAGGAATAGAGACTTGGATGCCCTCTTCTGTATTCTTCCACTTTAAATTTCCACTGGTACCTAGCAGGCTAAGTTTTGCATTTTTAGCGGCCTTAATTCCTTTTACTGTGAAAGAGGAAGGTAGACCGGAGCCATCTTCTTCTTCCAAATAAATAGCATAAACAGCTTTGGTATCTTTTTGCTGACTCAAACAAATATTGTCGGTTTTAAATGGTTCGATGGCACGTGTTGAATAAATGGCCTCACCGTTTACATCAATCCATTTCCCCATTTCATCCAATAAAGTGTATGCACCTTCGGGCCACTTTCCGTCGGGACCAGGGGCAATGTTGTACAATAAATTACCACCTTTTGCAACAATGTCAATTAACATATGAATGGCTTGTTTTGGTGTCATAAATGTTGGATTGGCAGACCACGACCAGCCACCGCCTGCAATAATACACGATTCCCAAGGGTAGGGAAGTTGTTCTTCAGGAACGCGGTTTTCGGGTGTAAGGTAATTCTGGTTTGGGCCTTTAACAGCGCGGTCGAC